>JAKBYW010000171.1:0-5257 GCA_021840275.1 Chloroflexota bacterium
AAGTTTTTCGTATGTTATCATCTCCAAAGTTTACTCGCTCTGCTTCAATTGCACCACATATCTAATAAACTCCGGAAATAATCAACAATTCCGCCCCGCCACAGAATGACGATCGACGCTAGATACACGACCAAGGTGATTAGGGCGAAACGAATTTTATTCTGGGGGAAAAAGACCCAAAAGTAGGCCAGCGTGATCATACTGATAACTGAGAATGGGAAATAAAATATCGGCATTATTCCCAGAAGAAAACCGATCCAGTAAATGTTTGGTGTTGTCGGATCATATTCTATAGTGGTTGATAAAAAAATCAAAAAAAGTCCTGCGATAAAAGGATAATATTCGTCATAGCCAGTGGAGAACATCAAATAAATAGGCGTCGCAATTGACAAGATAATGCTCATACGTTTGGGCCAGTGATTCAATGCGTAGATTGAAGTACCAGCCATGACAATCCCTCCTTCAATTCTTACAAATGCTCCGAGAACATCAATGTTTTGGGTGTAGATTCCCGCAACCAGGATTTTCGCCCATAATTGAGTGATGTAAACCATAATGGCTGAACCGCCCAGCCAGCGTGGAAAGATAATTTGTTCGTTCAGCATTTTCGCAAATTGTCCGTGGTCGCCATATCCCAAGAAATGGATTAGGCCAAGCTCTTGGAGAATTAGACTCGCAAAAAGTAAAACGCAGATTGCCGACCAGAGAATTGGAATATTCTGTCTTGGTATTGCAAAATAAATTAATAAAAAGGCATATCCCAGAGCAATGGCTATAAAGAATGGAATATATGGGAAGATAGCCTGTCCCCAAAATAATTTACTGATTAGAAAAAGAACAATCCAGATCGTGCTGTAGATTGCCAAGTCTCTCAAGCCAGGCTGCTTGGATGAAGTGCTGTTTGCCATAACTAAGCTTCACTCTACGCTTTCTCTTAGTGAATCACTCCACTTGATTCCCTCATGTGCCAGGAAGTATGCGCCCAGCAGCGTGATGGGAAGCCAAAGTGCAACATGCAAAGTAAGTGTGTATCCTGCTGCGGTGGCCTGGTTTACGCCGTAAGCCGTCAGGACGGCAATGCCCGGCGCGTCAAATGTGCCGATATACCCCGGCGCGGACGGGATCGTCGTGGCCAGGTTGACGATACCGTTCATCAACATTAGCGCAAAGAATGAAACCTTGAAATTAAAGGCTTGCATCACGAACCAATATTTGCCGGTTTCCAATAGCCAGATGATGACCGATGTAAAAAAGACCATCAACACATTGATGGGCGAACGCAAAGAAGCGAGACCTTCCAAAAACTTGCGCATGATCCCGGATATATTTTCGCGCAGTCGTTCAGGCAGGAGACGAACAATCAACCATTCTCCAATTTTTGCGGTCGAAAGTGGAAACATGGCTGCCAGCAAAAAGATTCCCAGCGCGCCGAGAAAGACTCCTGTGCCGATCATTGCCACCTGCTGAATGTTGCCGACAAAGCCCGAAGCGCCGGTCAGTTTGGCGAGTTCCGGCAAATTGATGAACACAAAAGACAGCATCACCACGCCATCGAAGATGCGCTCGACGATGATGGTTGCCAGCGAAGCGGAAACGGACACGCCCTCTCTGCGCTTCAAGATCACGGCCCGCAAGACTTCGCCCGCACGCGCCGGATAGATATTGTTTCCCATATAGCCGATGGTCGTAATGGGGAACATCGTGCTGGTGGGAATTTCCTTGATGGGTTTGAGCAGGTAATGCCATCTCCATGCCCGCACCCACACAGCCATGAAGTACACACCGATGCCGGGGATCAGCCACCAGTAATTTGCCGATCTAACTGCGCTCCAAAATTCGTCGAGGCGCAGACCGCGCAGAGCAAGCCAGATGAAGACTACGCTAATGAGAACGCCGAGCCAGAATTGCCATTTTTTCAAAGTGGTTTGTTTGTTGACCAAGGTGGTTTGTTTTCCAACCAAGGTGGTTTGTTTGTTGACCATGGACGGGATTTTATCATGGCATCACGATATAATCTCAGTGTGGAAATCAACCAGCTCGCCCCCGAGTTTGAGTTGCCCGGCCTCGATGGGAAAAAACACCGCCTGAACGATTATCGCGGCAGGATCGTCATCGTCAACTTTTGGTCGTGCGAGTGTCCGCACTCGGAGCGCACCGACCGCGCCATCCTGGCGCTGTTTGCGCAATGGCGAGATAAGGTGGTCATGTTATCCATTGCCGCGAATCGAAGCGAGTCAATCCAAAGTGTGGCGCAGGCCGCTAAAACGCGCCGCCTGCCCATCGTCCTGATCGATGCGCAGCAGGTCGTCGCAGATTTGTTCGAGGCGCAAACCACGCCGCATGTTTTCGTGATCGACCGCGGCGGAATCCTGCGGTATCGCGGATCCGTTGATGACGTGACGTTTCGCCAGCGCACACCCAGCCGCTTCTTTCTGGACGAGGCAGTGGAAGCCCTGCTGGAGGAGCGTTCTCCCTCTCTGACGGAGACTCCCGCCTTTGGCTGCGCCATCGTCCGTGAAATTTGATAGAATAAAACCATGATCTCTATTCCTGCACGCATTGCCTATCTGCGTCGAATCCACCTCTTCCGCGGCTTAAAGGATGAGAGTCTAACCTTTATTGCTGAACTATTGAAAGAGGAGGTTTTGAATGACGGACAGGAAATATTTGCAGAGGGGGCGCCGGCGGAGCGTTTCTACATTATTTGCCAGGGCAAGGTGAGCCTGACGCAGATGCGCGGCAAGCAAAAAGTGCAGCTGCCTTCACTGGTGGGTGGGGATTATTTTGGGGAAGAGGCCCTCTTCGTCAACCATAAACGTACAGAGACCATCAAGGCGGCTGAAAAAACAGCCTTGTTCTCCATCTCCCACAAGGAATTCTACGACCTCATCAGGCGCTTTCCGCAACTAAAAACCGCCTTTGAAGTTTCGATTGAGAGCCGCAGGCTGGCAAGAGAGCTTCGCTTTAATTGGCTGAGGAATGATGAGGTCGTATATTTCGTGGCCCGAAAACATTATACCTTGTTGATCGATGCCCTAGCGCTGCCTGTGTTTTTGTGTCTGACTGCCATGGGTATTGTCGGGTGGAGTATTTTGGTTCGTTCGTGGATGGCGGGAGTCGGAGGCGCGCTTCTTTTTGTTGGCATGGTCGGCTGGACGATTTGGCGCGGAATTGATTGGGGTAACGATTATTATATTGTAACGAACCAGCGTGTGGTCTGGCTCGAGAAAGTGGTTGGGATTTATGATAGCCGACAGGAAGCGCCGCTGAGTACGATACTTTCCGTGGGTGTCGAAACGGATTTTACGGGACGCATGCTCGATTATGGAGATGTGGTGGTGCGTACATTTGTAGGCAAGATTCCCTTCAAACATGTGGCTCACCCTTATCAGGCCTCCCACATGGTCGAGGAGCAATGGAGCCGCAGTAAACACGTCGCTTCGGCGGCGGAGAAGGAGGCAATGCGGAATGCGATTCGGAGAAAATTGGGGCTCACGGTTCAAGTGGGTGAGCAAACCGAAAAACAGACCGAGAAAGCGCCCGTCCCGGTGCTGTACAAACCCGGCTGGGGGGCAATTATCATGGCAAAGCTTTTCCAAAATTCAAAAATTTTCAAAGTTCGCTTCGAGAGCGGGGATACGATCACCTATCGCAAGCATATCTTTGTGCTGATCAGGAACATTTTTCTGCCTGCACTTGTTTGCCTGCTTTTCGTTATTGGCATGGGCATACGGGCTTTTGTCTGGTTTAGAGGTGGAAGGGTGGGCGTGGATGTCCTTTTCGTTACCTTGTTTTTGGTCTTTGCCTATCCTCTGTGGAGGTTGATTTATCAGTATCTTGATTGGAGCAATGATATTTTTCAGGTAACCGACGATCAAATCATTGACATCGATAAAAAGCCATTCGGCACGGAGGAACGCAAGGCTGCGCCGTTGGAACATATCCTGGCCACCGCGTCAGAGAGATTGGGGATCCTGGGCCACATCTTCAATTACGGGACGGTCTATATTACGGTCGGCGGCTCGCAACTATCGTTTGAAGATGTGTATGATCCCACCACGGTTCAACTGGATATTGATAATCGGCGGATTGCTCGTAGGGCCAAACAGGAAGAGGGCCGGATCACCGACGAACGCGAGCACATGGCCGAGTGGCTCGCGGCGTATCACGAAAATGCCGGGGAGTTCCAAGATGAATTGAACCGTCCAAAGCCTGACACGGAAAGCGGGTAAAATCAGGCGAAAAACTTTTGAGGTTATTCATGGCATTAAGAACAATCGTAACTTTACCCGACCCGGTCCTGCGCCGCAAAGCGCATCCGGTCTCCAAAATTGACGACAATTTACAGGTATTAATTGACGACATGATCGAAACGATGCGCGCTGCACCCGGTGTTGGTCTGGCTGCACCGCAGATAGGCATCTCGGACCGCTTGATCGTCGTCGAATACGGCGAAGAGGAAGAGGACGAAAACGGTAAGATCATCGAACTCCCCAAAAAACTGTATGTGATGATTAATCCGGAGATCGTCAAAGTCTCTGAAGAAAAAGAAATAGGCGTGGAAGGTTGTCTTTCCATCCCTGGTCTGGTTGGCGAAGTCGAGCGTCACTTGGCAGTTCGGCTCAAAGCCCTCAACCGGCGCGGGCAGCCGACCAAGCTCAAGGCCGAAGGCTGGCTGGCGCGCATCTTTCAGCATGAGATCGATCACCTGGATGGCGTCGTCTACCCAGACCGCGCCACGAAAGTCTGGAAACCGTCCCCCGACGAAGAAGTTGAAGGAGCGTAGCGCTACTTCTTTCTGCTGTCATCTGTCCTGAGAAGATACAAGATAAAAGAAGAAAGAAGAAAGATGGCTTGATTATCGCCATGTTTTTGAAGCACATCTCGCTCACCAATTTTCGCAACTTTGCCCGCCTGGATATGAACGTGCCCCGGCGGGTCGTT
The DNA here is from genome assembly GCA_021840275.1 of Chloroflexota bacterium. Lineage (GTDB taxonomy): Bacteria > Chloroflexota > Anaerolineae > Anaerolineales > Villigracilaceae > Fen-1038. The sequence continues at coordinate 4,945 of JAKBYW010000171.1, forward strand.
TTGCTAATGGGAGACAACGCACAAGGCAAAACCAGCGTGCTCGAAGCCATTTATTTTTTGGCATCCTTCACATCATTTCAGACCCACAATGACCGTCAACTGGTCAACTTTCACGAAGCAAAAAATTCACTGGCGGTGGCGCGCATCGTCGCGGATTATGAACGCAGCGCAAAAAAACACCGCATCGAAGCCCGCCTCATTCTTGAGCCGACCGGCATCAATGGTCAGCGCCTTCGCAAGGAAATTTTGCTGGACGGCGTGAAGAAGCAGATGAACGAAGTCATCGGCCATTTCAATGCGGTCATCTTCGTGC
>JAKBYW010000172.1:0-5251 GCA_021840275.1 Chloroflexota bacterium
TTCTCCGGGGCGATGGCGGAATCGGCAGACGCAGCGGACTTAAAATCCGCCGGTAGAAATACCTTGAGGGTTCGACCCCCTCTCGCCCCACAAGTCAACGTCATTGCGAGCCACCGCAGGTGGCGTGGCAGTCTCTTTCGAACCGAGATGGCTTCATTCGCAATGACGTAATGCTTAGAAAGGTCAACCATGTTTTTCGACCGCCAAAAACTGGAAGAGTTGGAAGACAAAGCGCTGGCTCCTTACGGCGTGCGCAGCAGGGACAGCAAGGGCCGCGCTTATCTCGACCAGGAGCCTGAATACCGCACAGCCTTCCAACGCGACCGCGACCGTATCATCCATACCACAGCCTTCCGCCGACTCGAATACAAGACGCAGGTCTTCATAAATTTTGAAGGCGATTACTTCCGCACCCGCCTGACCCACACGCTCGAGGTCACGCAGATCGGACGCACCCTGGCGCGCGCCCTGGGCGGCAACGAAGACCTGGTTGAGACTATTTGTCTCGCACACGATCTCGGCCACTCACCCTTCGGCCACTCCGGCGAAGTCGCTTTGTCCCGCCTGATGAAAGACTTCGGCGGCTTCGACCACAACAAACAGTCGCTTCGTATCGTCACCGAACTCGAACAACGTTACCCCGAATTCCCCGGCCTAAACTTGGCATGGGAAGTGCGCGAAGGCATGGTCAAGCACGAATCGGAATATGATATTTCCGATGCGCACGATTACGATCCAAGTCTGCGCGGCAATCTTGAAACGCAGATCTGCAATGTTGCAGATGAAATGGCATACACCACCCATGATCTGGATGATGGTCTTCGCTCCAGCATGATCACACCCCAAATGCTGGATGGCATCGCTTTATGGGAAATCCTGCGCGAAACCTTCAAGTGGGTTGGGCCAACGCTCGACGACCTCGAACGCCATCGCATGATCCGCCAACTGGTTGGCATGATGGTCACGGATATGATCGAATCAACGGATAGACGCTTGAAGGACAGCGGCGCAAAATCTGCACTTGATCTGCAGAAGATGAAAACAAATGTTATTGGCTACAGCGAGGATGTCCAGCGCCGCAACCGCGAGCTGAAGGATTTTCTGTACAAGAATATGTACAGCCACTATCGCGTGGTGCGCATGGCTGTCAAAGCCGAGCGCGTGATCTCAGATTTGTTCAACGCCTACAAGGCCGAGCCGGCCATCCTGCCCGATACGGCACAAATTTTCATTGACAAACGCGGGCTGGAGCGTACAATATGCGACTACATTGCCGGAATGACCGATCGCTTCGCGATCGAAGAACATCAGAAGTTGTTCAATCCATCAGAAAAACCTTAGGAATGTAATATGTCTGAACCCACTTACCTAACCCCCGAAGGCGAAGCCAAACTCAAAGCCGAGCTTGAAGAACTGAAAGGTCCCCGACGCCAGGAAATTTCTGTGCGCCTGCGTTCTGCCATTCAAATGGGCGATCTTTCAGAGAACGCCGATTATCACAAAACCAAGGAAGATCAGGGCTTTCTCGAAGGCCGCATCCAGGAAATCGAGTTTCTGCTGCGCAACGTGGTAACCATTGAAAAGAACGTTGACCGCACGGTTGTCAGCGTTGGCAACTACGTGACGATCCAGGAAGGAAGTTTCTCGCCTGAGACCTATCACGTTGTCGGCGCGCGCGAAGCCGACCCACGCAACGGGCGGATTTCCAACGAGTCGCCCATCGGCCGGGCCCTAATGGATCACAAGATCGGGGACATGGTTGAAGCGGAAACACCGGGGGGCAGAATCAAACTCAAGATCCTAAAGATCGAATAAGCACCGCCGCACTCTGCGAAAAAATGGACAGGAAATGAAAACGGGTTGGCAAATTTGCCAGCCCGTTTTATTTATCCAACTTAATTTGTTTTCGGCCAGATGGCCAGTTCCAAAGTCAAACGCTCAAAGTAACTTTTATCGGGCATGGAGCCGTTCCCATATTGCAGATCGACAACGGTCGCCAATAATTGCAAGGTCTCCGTCTCAAGCATCACCTGCTTCTGCGGCTCGACTTGAATCAGTTCGCCTTTCGCTTCAAGCCGGGCGCGGATGCCTGCGTCGACAAAGGCATGTGCGCTCATCAGAACTTTTGTGGCAGTCTTGATATCGTTTTTATCGAAGAGCCAGATTTCCAGGGCAGTGACCTTCTTTTGGTCACCCACGCCAATGCTCTCAGAAACGCCTACGCCATATTCGCCGAGAAAATCGCCATTCGGCATGTCAATGCTGAACGATTCATCATACAGATCATCGCCGAGCAGATAGGTCGTCATGTTCTGCGTGATGGGCGGCGCCACGCCCATCGACTCGAAGTTGGTCTGGTTCTTGGCGGCTTCCTTGTTGATCTCAACCATTTGCATGGTCGGCGTAACTCCGCCGCTTGAACGCTTGCCAAGCAAACGTCTCATGAAGATGAAAGCGGCCACGGCAGCTACCAGCAGGATCACCGCAATCGCCCCATACAAAATCATTGAGCCAGTGAATGTGCTACTCGCAGGGGGCATGGATGATATCGGCCCGGACGGCACAAGCGCATCCGGCCCCTTGACAGTCTTAATAACCTGGCCGAAAGCATCAATGACCGCCGGATCGATCCCATTCGGATTCTTCTGAACCAAAGTGAACATCGGAGCGGCTGCAGGGCCGAGATCGTTCCATCGTTGGGAAGCCAGATTCGGGTCCCGATTGACGCGGAAGGAGTCAATCATCATGCGCATGTAATCTTCCTGCAAGTCGGCGCGCATGACCTCCGGCGTCGTATTTGTGACCATCGCAGGCTGAACTCCCCAGGCCCAGATCAAGCCAAGTACAAGCCCGCCCAGCACGGCCAATACAGCCACAACCACAGGTTTTTTTAGGATATCAAGCAGAGAAGTCATGAGCGCTCCTTCGGTTTATCTGACCTGATTATACTGAATCCCGGCGAAACTACAAAACCTTTTTTATTCCACTGCGGATTCTGGAACGATCTCTTCCAACAGGAAACTCTCTTGGCAATTGGTGCATTGCGCTTCGCGTTTGCTGGCAATCACCAGCAAGCCCTGACATTTTGGACACGGTTGTGCCAGCGGTCTCTTCCAAGATGTGAATTCGCAATTCGGATAATTAATGCATCCAAAAAACGTGCGGCCTTTGCGCGTCTTGCGCTCGACCAGTTCGCCGCCGTCTTTCGGGCAGGTTACGCCAATCTTCTCAAGCCACGGTTCAGTATAACGGCATTCGGGGAAACCTGAACAGGATATAAATTTACCGAAGCGTCCGTAGCGAATGACAAGCTCCTTGCCGCACTCCGGGCAGGCTCTGCCAATCGGCTCCGGGCCAGACCTTGTAACGGGCATCTCGGCCTGGGCCTTTTGCACCTTCTCGGAGAACGGCCCATAAAATTCGCGCATCGCAGCCGTCCAGAGCATTTCACCCGAAGCGACTTTATCAAGATCATCTTCCATGTGAGCCGTGAAGCTGACGTCCACAACTTCGGGGAAATATTGCACCATCAAATCGTTGACGTGTACGCCGATTTCAGTCGGCATGAGGCGGCGATCCATGCGCTCCACGTAACCGCGCTGCTGGATGGTTGAAATGGTCGGTGCGTACGTGGACGGACGTCCGATGCCGTTCTCTTCAAGTATCTGCACAAGTGATGCTTCAGAGAAGCGCGGCGGCGGTTGCGTGAAATGCTGTTCCGGGATCAGATGAACCAAATGCTGCTTCTGACCCTCAGCCACGCCAGCCGGAATGCGAACGTTGTCGTCGTCTTCTGATTTTATATCTTCATTCCTGGCTTCTTCATAAACCACTAAAAAGCCGGCAAATTTCACTGCCGAACCTGAAGCACGTAACAAATATTCGTGCGCCGATGTTTTTCCAGTAACCTCAACCTGCAATGTATCGTACACTGCAACTTCCATTTGCGAAGCAACGAAACGCTGCCAGATCAAGTTATAAAGTTTAAACATGGCCGGCTCAAGAAACGCCTTGACCTTTTCCGGTTCACGCGGCACGGAAGTTGGACGAATGGCTTCGTGCGCTTCCTGCGCACCCATGGATTTTGTTTTATATTGCGGCGGCTCAGCGGGTAAATAAGCCGCGCCATACTTTCCTGAAACATAATCGCGCGCGTCTTTCTGCGCGATCTCTGATACATTGGTCGAGTCGGTACGCATGTAAGTGATCAAACCGGTTGCGCCGCCCTCGCCCACATCCTGGCCTTCGTAGAGTCCCTGCGCCAGGGCCATCGTGCGCTTGGCCGTGAAGCCGAGTTTGCGTGAAGCCTCCTGTTGCAGAGTCGAAGTCGTGAACGGCGCCGAGGGTTTGCGTCGACGTTCGCCGCGTTTGACTTTTGTGATTACGAACGCGGCAGTTTCCAAGTCCGCCAAAATCGGTTTGACCGCTGCCTCATCCGGCAATTCCGGTTCTTTGTCATCGATCCGCGCCAGCTTGGTGATAAAGGTGGACTTGAGCCCTTCGGGTTTGAACTCAGCGCCAATCGTCCAATATTCGACCGGGATAAATTCTTCGATCTCCCGTTCCCTCTCGACAATGATACGGAGCGCCACCGATTGAACGCGTCCGGCCGAGAGGCGGCTTCGCACCTTCTCCCACAGAATCGGGCTGATGCTGTAACCGACAAGGCGATCCAGCACGCGCCGCGCCTGCTGGGCATTGACCAGGTCCATGTTAATGCTGCGTGGATGCGAAAAAGCCTCCTTGATGGCAGGTTCGGTGATTTCATGAAAGACCACACGTTTGGCCCGCGCCGGTTCGATCTCCGCAGCCTCGACCAAATGCCACGAAATGGATTCGCCTTCGCGGTCGGGGTCGGTTGCGAGATAGATTTCATTGGCAGTCTTCGCCAGCTTCTTGAGCTCTTTAACGACTTCTTTCTTCTCATTGGGAACGCGATACTTTGGCTCGAAATTATTCTCCACATCCACAGAAAGTTGTGAACGCAGCAGATCGCGCACGTGTCCCACCGAGGCCCTGACCGTGTAGCCTTTGCCGAGAAAACGTCCCACCGTTTTGGCCTTGGCCGGAGATTCGACGATCACCAGCTTTCCATCGCGCTTCTCCACTTTGACAGGCTTTTCAGGCGGCGCCATTCCATCATGGGCAGGCGTTTTGCCCATGCGATAAAGTTTTGTTCCACAGACCGGGCAAGTTCCAAGCGTCACCGCAGAACCCCTGGCATTGAACGCGGCCACAGGATCTTTCATTT
>JAKBYW010000173.1:0-5239 GCA_021840275.1 Chloroflexota bacterium
ATACTCCACGTGGGCGCGAAAGCCAACGCCCTGCACGCGGCCTGTGACCCACATGTGAATGCAAATGATCTCATTATTTCCTGGCATTCTTCTTCCTCTCGATAATAACAGTCAGCGCACCCCAGATAGGGATGATCAAAACCAGCGCCAGCAAAATAATATAAGCAGAAAATTGCCCGGAGCAACGCCGGTCACATTTTGTCCCAACGCGGATTCGCGCCAGCGGGTGTCAGGCTGGTCCAGGGACGTGTTCTTCGCATTATCATCTTCCCAGATAAACCAACAAGGGTGTGAGCGTCAGCGGACTAAGCAGCGTGCCGACGAAAACAATGGCGGTTACGAGCGATGTGTCGAGGCCATATTCAGTTGCCAGCACAGTAGTCATCACCGCAGCCGGCATCGAGGCTTCGACCACACTCCCCTGCCGCGCAGCGCCCTGCAGACCGAATGGAATGGTGAGTAATAATCCAATGACCGGACCGGCCAATAGCCGCATCGCAACACTCAATCCCACCGCATGGAAATTATGCGACCATTGGAAGCGTGAGAGTTCCAGTCCAAGCAGGATGATCATTAGCGGAATACTGCCATTGGCGGCCAGTTCAACGGTGCGGGCAAGAGGGATCGGCAAAACCAGATGAAAACGATTGAGCAAGGCGGCCAGAATCACCGCATACATCGTGGGAACTTTGAAGAGGCCCAGGAGGGCCGACTTGATATCCATGTGCCCAAGCGAGGCAATCAGCACGCCGAAAGTATTGGTGAGAATGGACACGGTCACATAGCACAGCGTTGCAAATGCCAGCGCATCCTTGCCAAAGGCGAACGAAACAAGCGGCAGGCCGTAATTTCCGGTATTACCGAAGATGGAAGTAAGCAGGATTGCCATCAATACGGGGCGCTCAAAGCGCAACAATTTTCCAAGCAAAAGCGTAAGCAACCCAGTCGCAAGACAGACTGCAGTGGTGTAGCCCATCGTGATGAATATGTCGCTTGAATTAAGCTCGGTATGTAAAAGCAGATTGAAAACCAGAATGGGGCTGAACACATAAAAGACCACCCGCCCAAGACTGCGCGGATCAATCGAAATGGTCCTGCCAAGCAAAAAGCCCGCCCCGCTGATCAGCAGGATGGGCAGGAGATTATTGGCAAAGGTTGTAAACAGTTCATTCAGCGGCATAGGGATATTGTAAACCGCAAAGCGTGTAAAAGCATATATGCCAGCCCTTAAATGGACATCATCCGGAATAATCCGCAGATTTCTCAGATGACACAGATTAGAGAAAAAATCGGCGAAATCTGTGTAATCTGTTGATGAAAATGATTACTCCCACTATTTCGGACAGTGTCAAATAAAAGTCGCTGCGAGAAGCATTCTTCTCTGGAACAAAGAACGCGGTTCGCAACGACGCATTAAAAAACTGCTTATAAAATTTTGAGGCCTTCGCAGTTCAATTATTCATCTTCGTCAGGTTCAATTTCAACAAGTTCATCGTCGGCATCCAAATTCAAGAGATCGAACTTTGCCAGGTCCTCGGTAAAGTACAGGTTATCGAGAGCCTCTTCGAGAAACTCGACCTGTTCGTCGTCCTCACTCTGGTCGAGCAGGTTTTGAATATAAATGCGGACGTCCTCGCCGCCGACTTGCGAAAGCGACCAGATCGCTGCCGCGGCGATGTCATCATCTTCTTCATCTTCCAGTAATCTAAATAAAACCATGCGCGCAGCATCCAGGCCGAGTTCACCCGCCGCCTCGACCGCCGCAAGGCGCACGATCTCGATTTCATCCAACATACTGGAGAGAATGTGATCTTCCCAGCGTTCATCGGCGGAACGTCCCATTGCAAATAATGCGCTGGCCTGCCAATCGGGATTCTCACGATGATAGGCCGACTCTATCGCGGTGACAACTTCAGGGCGGGACGAGTAGCCAAGCGCCTCGAGCGAGTTACGCCGCACAAGAAGTTGATCATCGCTGTTGACCTTCGCCAGCAGCGCATCTTCCACTTGACGTTTGACCTTTTCACTGATCTCTTCGAGTTCACCCAACTCTACATATTTTCCCAACCCAATGGCGGCCTCGGCACGTGTCTCAGCTCTTTCATCGCCCGCCAGGGTTTTGATAAAGGCTGGGATAAGTTTTACATCCTCACACTCGTCGAGCAGACGGATGGCGCCTGCTCGCACTTGCGCGTCCGGGTCGGTCAACATGGTGCGCGCGAAATCGTCGAACGAGACCAGGGTGTCATCGTCAGCCAAAGAATGAAGCTCTTCGAGCAGGAGCCGCTTGCGTTCCGGTTGGACGCGAGGCCAGGCTTCCATCAAAGTTTTGAGCGAAGCGGGGTCAATATCCGATAGTTGTTGGAGAGACCGGCGCGAAAATTCCTTCGTGCCGTCCAACAATTCGTCAATTATTTTTTGAATGGATGATTTTGTTTCAGTCATTACGGCAGGTTGGTGATTGCAGGGCTGACAAAGTCCATGACGTTAACGTACAGCATGAAGAGTAAAAGGATCGCCATGCCGATGGCATTGATTCTGTTTTCCCATTCGGGCGGAACGCGGCGACGGAAGATGATCTCGGGCAGGACGAAGAGAATGCGTCCGCCGTCAAGAGCGGGGAAGGGAAACAGGTTGAGCACGCCGAGGCTGATGGTGAGTGCGCCGATCAGTTGAAGCGTGAAGAAGGTGGGCGTCGGCGAAGATGATGATACAGGCGCGGAGGGTGTTGATGCAAGCGGAGCGCGGCTCTGCACGTCGCGGTTGACGGCCTGACCAAAGAGATCGTAAATGCCTTTGAGTCCAATAACGCGGCCTTCCTGAGGAGTAAGCTGGCCGCGGATCATTTGGGCCGGGAGCAGGACAAGCGCACGCGCTTGTAAATAAACAGCCATCGAGCCGTATTGCAACGATTCAGTTACCGACCCTGACTGCACGATAGCCGGACCCATTGAGATGCCAAGTGCGCCCTTATCTGGCGGTCGCGTGCTCGAAGGCGTGGCTGTAAGCGTAAGTGTTTCTTTGCCTCGGCGGACAGTGAATACAACCGGCTTGTCGAGGTTGGCATAAATAATATTATGCAGTTGGGTTGAGTCCGTGATGTGTGCACCATTCACGGTGGCAATCACATCATTAACCTGAATGCCAGCCTGTGCAGCGGGAGAATCCGGAAGGACAGCGCCAATTTGCACCTGTGTGTAATCAGGCACACCCATCTGGTAGAACAAAAGACTAAAGACCACAATCCCCAACAGAAGGTTCATAGTCGGCCCGGCGAACAAAACGGCCAGCCGCGTCCACGGACTGGAGGCGGCCAGACCACCCGGAACAGTTGGATCGTTCTCGCCTTTTGGCCGCACAAAGCCGCCAATCGGAAGCCAGTTGAGTGTAAGTTCCACGCCGGGATGAGCTTCGGCAATCACATCCGTCAACTCAATACTGCCGGGATGCTCGCCTACAACTATTTGCCGCGCCGTCTCGCGAGTGGCATCAGTGTGTGGGTCGAGGATGCGGCCCGCTTCATCCACGTGGATTTCGTTCTTCTTCAACGGATCACTGATGGTCTTTTTATTTTTTTCCGGAGTGACTTCCTGCCATTCGAGCGTACGCAAGATCAACATATCATCCACGCGGTCAGCAGTAATGTTTAATTCATGGTTGATCACCGAGGACCATCCGAACGGCAGGCCAAAGGTGCGCGGGATCACAAGGCGTTGTCCGCTTTTCAGAAGAATGTAGCCTTTTTCGCGCCACATCGTCAATATGCGCGGCGGCAAGCCAAAACCAAATTCTTCGACTTCTACTTTCAAGAGCCGCGCCACAAGAAAATGTCCAAGTTCGTGGATAAAAACTACGCACGCGAACACAGCAACAAAGACCAAGCCAGTTAAGAGGGAAATATTCATAGGTTTACTCGAACTTGATTATATCTGGTTTAAATTAGAGGCAGATGAACATGACTCAATGTCATTGCGAGGCGCTCTCTCGAAGCATCTATCTCATCGTTAATTAGGGGATTACTTCGCTTGGTCTCCCTGGCCTAGCCCGCCAGGGCAGGCGATACGCCCGACGAGCACGGGCTACTCGACCTGCACTCGCAAAGACATCATTAGCTTTGTTTTTCTTCAATCACTTTTGCCGGACCGCCAACGCGCGCTGTGAGGACATCTTTAACTCCCGCAATCTTACGCAAACGCGCGGCGATCTCATTCGCATCTTTTTCGGGACAAATGACGTGGACGTTCGCCCCGGCATCCACCGTGTAGCAGGCTGGACTCCCCTCTCCGCGCCACTGCCGGACAGCTTTTATGACAGCCATCGAAGCAGGCTGCCAGTAATGCAGGGCTGGAGAAGAAGTCATCATTACCGCATGCATCATATCTGAATCCAGTTCGACGATTGAAGCCAACGCCTCAAAATCGCGTTCCAGAATCGCATGGCGGCACAGGTCGAGTCGGCGCGGTGCATCGGCCACGCGCGCGGCTTGCAAAGGGCTCGTCCCGGCGATGGCGTGGCCTTCGGAGGAACCGATTTTTTTGTGGGCGGAGCTGACAATGGCAACACAGTCCACAAGTGACCAGTGCTGTGCTGACGCAATCGAAAAGGCAATCGAATCCTCATCGCCCGCGCCGGCCTGCCATTCGACAAATCCACCGGGGATGGAACGTGATGCAGATCCGGAGCCGCGCCGCGCCAGCCGCGAGAGTTCACGTTCGCTCAAATCCAGACCGGCGGCCTTGCTCGCCGATAAGGCCAGCGCCGCAAACGCTGACGCCGATGATGCAATCCCTGCGCCGGATGGAAAATTATTCTCGCTGAGGACTTCAGCGCGCTGATCCATGCCGGCCATGCCGCGCACCAGATCGAGCATCGCGCTGACGCGGTCAAGGCCGGGGCCATGGACCGGCTTCTTATTCAGGAACAGTTTATCGGTCCGAGTTGATGCGGAGAAGGCAACAGTTGTACGCGTGGAGAGTCCATCCAGATTCATCGAGATGGATCCATTGGACGGCAGTCGCAACGCGTCGTCGCGGTTGCCCCAGTATTTGATGAAAGCAATATTCGGATGGCTGATGGCGGTGGCAGAAGAAGGGTTCATGGGAAATTCTCGTTGAAAATAAGCAGTTTTTAGGGCGATTGAACTCGAAATAACATGTGTCGCTTGCGCTAACATCGCAGGCTTCATGTTTTGGGGAACAAATCAAGTTTACCATGTTGAAAATTGCTGTATTGCACAGAT
>JAKBYW010000174.1:0-5239 GCA_021840275.1 Chloroflexota bacterium
ATTGATCGATCTGATCGTTGATGTCAAACCGACCATCCCGCGCTACTGCCGCGTCAACCGCGTGATCCGCGACATTCCATCCACGAACGTGGTCGAGGGCAATCGTCGCACCAGCCTGCGGCAGGATATTCACGCCGAGATGAAGCGGCGTGGAACGGTTTGTCAATGTGTGCGCTGTCGCGAAGTGCGCGGCAAGGCTGTTGACGCAGCCTCTCTAAAACTGGATGACCTTGTTTATCAAGCCGATGGAGCACAGGAACATTTCATTTCGTTTGTCACACCCGATGACAAACTAGCCGGATTTATCCGCCTTTCATTGCCAGCGGAAGATTCTCCGGAAACCAGCCTGGCCGATCTCGACAGCACGGCCTTGATCCGCGAAGTGCATGTCTATGGACAGTCTCTGGCCGTGGGCGCGGAGCGGGAAGGCTCGGCCCAACATTCGGGACTGGGTACGCGTTTGCTCGAGCGGGCGGATGCGATTGCAAAGGAAAATGGCTTTACACACATGGCCGTTATTTCCGCAGTTGGCACACGTCAATATTATCTTGAACGCGGCTTCGAGCGCGGGGAGTTATATTTAGTGAAGAAAATATAGAGCGTGACAATCGCTTTTCGAGCGATTGTCACGCTCTATAAAAAGGATGATATTTGGCGCAGCTTCTTGGTCTGTTCTGGCTTTTTCTCAAAGTGAATCTGCTGAGTACTTCTGGATTGGCTTCGGTGGGTTTGCTGCATCAAGAGGCTGTTGGCAGATTTGTAACGGAAGGACAGTTTATTCAGGCCGTCTCGTTTTCCAGTGTCCTGCCCGGCAGCGACGCGTTGCAATTGGCGATGTTCATCGGTTTTCGCGTGGGAGGCATGCCGGGTGCACTGGCAGCGTTGCTCGGCTCGATCCTCCCGCCGACAGCGTTGATGTTGGGGGTCGTGACGATTTTGCATCGCTTGCGGCGTGATGCATGGATGAGCCGCTTCGTGGAAGGGTTGACACCTGCCATTGCAGTTTTAATGATTTATGTGGCATGGAAATTGTTGTTCAATGGGGATGATGGGCTTATCAATTGGCAGATGATGGTCGTGGCTTCTGTCAGTTTGGTGGCGTTTGTTTTTGACGCGCCGCCGCCACTCGTCCTGCTTGCAGCGGGGGTTGTGGGGATTTTCCTGTTCAAATGAATCAATCGACTAAGATGGTCGTCTGGCTTAAATTATTTTGGATGTTCTTGAGGGTCAATTTGTTGACATCTTCCGGCCCCGCGTCGGTGGGATTGCTTTACAAAGACTCGGTCGGCACGATCATGACTGAGGCGCAGTTCGTGGAGGCGGTGGGGTTTTCGAACGTATTGCCGGGAAGCGAGGCATTGAAGCTGGCGATGTTTGTGGGCTTTTCTGCAGGTAAATTGCCCGGTACATTGGCCGCGTTGCTCGGGTCGATTCTGCCGCCGACGCTAAGCATGTTGCTGGTAACACTGGCAGTGCAGAATTTTCAAGACGAAGCATGGATGAATGGTTTTGTTCATGGTATGGTCCCGGCGGTGGCGATGTTGATCTCGGTGGCGGCCTGGAAGTTGTTCCGCGGCAGGAAGAAAATTCGCAGACGCCCGCTTTTGATCGCCGGGCTAAGCCTGGCGGCGCTGGTGTTGGGCGCTCCCACGCCTTTGGTTTTGCTGGGGGCAGGCGTGCTGGGCGTATTCTTATTTCGGTAGGTCTTATGAAATCTGAACTCTTGCTGGCTACCAATGGATTTGAAAGCACCTGGCCTTCGATTGAATATGGTGCCTGGGTCGCGGCCTCAACTGGCATGCCGGTTACTTTGCTCGGTATCGCCGAACATATGCCCGGTACGCCTCCTGATCATAAATATCCGCTTGAAGAAATTTTGGCACGCGCGGCTAAGTTGTTCGAGCAAAAAGGCGTGTCATATACTTCGGAAATTCAGAACGGCGACGCGGAAAAGATCATCCCGTTCAAAGCGAAGGAAAAGGATTGCATTACGGTCATTGGCCCGCTTGGACGCTCGCCTCTGCGCCGGTTCATTATGAGGCGTTCCATTCGACATCTTATGGCAGAGATTTCCACGCCTATCCTGTATGTCCCAAAAGCCCGTTTGCCTTTAAAAAAGATGCTGGTCTGTATCGGCGGGCTTGGTTATGAGATCACTTCTGAACATCTTGGATTACGCGTGGGCGTAATGAGCAGAGCTGATGTAACCCTGTTGCATGTGGCCGCATCGGTGGACCTGGATTATCCAACTGCCCGCGTGGAGCGCGAACAATGGCAGGACTTGATCCACACCGAAACGCCAGCCGGACGAAGTTTGCGCCAAGCGCTCGAAACCGCGCAAGCCGCGGGCCTGAATGCCAACGTCAAAGCGCGGCAGGGTAATGTAATTGAGGAGATTTTGGCTGAGATCAAAGACGGAGATTACGACCTGGTCTGCATGGGATCGCAGTACAGCGCACATACCTTGCGTCAAATGTACATGCCCAACATTACCGAGGAAGTGGCTGAAAGCGCGCAATGTCCGATCCTAACAGCGCGCTACAACCCTGAATAAAGAATAGAGGCAGTTCTTGTGAACTGTATCTATTAAAGTAGGGGGATAATCATGTTTATAGTTAACCGGGGGTGTATTTATTTTCCCACTCCGCGACCGCGGCCCTGATGGCCGTCAGGATTTCCGCATCGGGCACATCTGAGATGCTCTTGTATCTATCCTTGTCGATCAACACGACGACGCCTCCCTCTAACGACTCGATCAATCGAATCTTTCGACTCGCCAGCAATGTGCCGCTCAAATGCTCTTGCAGGATGGCATCTATTTGTCCGACCATGCTGGTTGGTCCCGCAGCTTCCTTCGGCGGGATGGCGGGTGCGGCCACAACCGGCGTTGGCTGCGGCTGGAAAACGGGAGCCGCCGCGGGCGGAGTCTGCTTCGTCCCCGAAGGAGGAATCGGTTTCGAAAGCGAGGGCGTATGCGCCGCAATCGGACGTGAGACAGCCGGCGATGTCGCCGCCGGTTTTTGAGTCACACTGCCTTCTATCCATGGACGCATGGTCACCATCAAGTCAATCAGGCGTTTGCGCTGTTCGGGTGCGAGTTGTGTCGTGTCCACACGCTGACCATCCAGATCGAGGCAAGGTTGGTTGTGTCCGTCAATGCTGAGTTTGAGCAGGCTGTTCTCGGATGGAGCAACAACTACCGCGGCTTGTGCTTCCGCAGCTTGAATTGCCCGTTTGGCTTCGTCTCTGGTCTGATTGATTTCAAGTTCGGCCTTTCGTTCGGCTTCCCTGATTTTCTTGGCAGTGCGATTATTGGAATCAAAAAAGCCAATGATCCATCCTAGGATCAATGCAACGATTGGAATAAGAATAGGGGCAAGGTTGATATTCTGTGGCATGGCTTACTCCGTTTGACATTTAGGGCAGACGTGTGTGCCGCGTTGCCCGACGAATAATTTTTTTATCGTTGTCCCGCACACCGGACAAGGCTTTCCATCGCGGCCATATACGCGGAATTGATTTTGGAATTCGCCGCCGCGATAGACCCAATCTATGCTGGCGCCGTTGCGGCGAATGCCTTCTTGAAGCACAGACTGAATGGCACTGTGTAATTTTTCAGACTGTTTGGCAGTGACTGAATCCGAGAGCGCCAGCGGATGCAGTTTCGCAATGTGCAGGCACTCATCGGTGTAGATATTGCCAAGACCAGCCAGAAAGGTCTGGTCGAGGAGCAGGGGCTTGAGCTGGCGGCGGCGGGCTTGCAAAGCATCGAACAGCCAGCGCGGCGTGAAATCTTTGCTCAATGGTTCGGGGCCAAATTTGCCCAGCACTGCATCCACATCATTTGTTAACCAGACGCGCCCAAACTTGCGCGTGTCATTGAAAGCCAGATATTTATTTCCAGACAGACTCAATACCAATCTATCATGTTTCTCCGGCTTAATTTTACCTTCTTTGACAAACAAATCTCCGCTCATGCGGAGATGTATAAGGAGATTGTAAGCTGTGAGTTTAATGTTCAGGAACTTGGCGCGGCGGCCCACGCTTTGAATAACCTGACCTTTGATCTGCTCCTTGAATTTCCTTGCAGAGGGCATTGCCAATGTGCGTGTCCAGCGGACATCCGCCTCGAGGATGGTCCTTCCAACGAGTTCCAGACTCAACTTGCGGGCAATGGTTTCAACTTCAGGGAGTTCGGGCATGGTTTTAGCGGTTAGCTATGAGCAATTAGCAATTGGTTACTAGCACTTAGCTGTCACAGGCCGACTGCTAACAGCTAAACGCTAAAAGCTATTCGTTGAACATCTCTCCCACGCTGCGACCCTCGTGGGCGCGCTTAATGACCTCGCCCAACAGCTTGGATACCGTCAACACAGTGATGCGGCCTTCGAGATGCTTCATGTTTTCAGCCGAGATCGGGACTGAGTCGGTGGTGATAATGTGTTTTATCGGCAGAGCCGCCAAACGTTCCGCGGCGTTGCGGGAAAGAATGGGATGAACAAAGGCCAGATAAACAGCGCGCGCGCCCTTAGACTTCACAAGGTTAACTGCCTGCGAGATCGAGCCGCCGGTATCGACTTCATCATCCACGATCAGCACATCTCGATCCTGAACTTCACCTATCAAGGTCACCGCTTCGGCTTTGGCATCGTTGCCTGAACGGCGTTTTTCTATAAAGGCCACCGGCATGTTCATGTCAGCCGCGTAGTTGCGCGCTTTTTTGGCAAAGCCCAGATCAGTGGCCACTACTACCGGGTTGACAAGCTGGGCGCGTATCGTGGCGATAATATGATCTACGATCAAGTGCGAGGCGGTCAGCACATCGCCGGGTATGGAGAAAAAGCCCTGGATTTGACCGGCGTGCGGGTCGAGGGTCATGTAGCGGTCCGCGCCTGCCACTTCGATCATATCCGCTACCAGTCGTCCCGTGATTGGCACGCGCGGCTGGTCTTTCTTGTCCGAGCGGCCATACGCAAGATACGGAACGACTGCGGTGATGCGCGCGGCCGAGTCCAGGCGCAGCGTTTGAATGGTGATGAGCAGTTCCATCAAATTGCGATGAACAGGCGAAGCCGTGTGCTGAATGAGATACACATCCTGTCCGCGCACGCTGTGCCTGAGTTGGACAAACAGGTTTTCATTGGGGAACTCGACTATTTTGTAATCACATAGCGGTACATTCAAATAGTCTGCAATCTTTCCTGCGAGGTCAGGCGAACCTGTTCCGCAAAATAGCTTG
>JAKBYW010000175.1:0-5224 GCA_021840275.1 Chloroflexota bacterium
GGTCTGGTCGTGATCGGATTCGTTGACCCGCAAAAGATGTTGAGCAAAAGCGGACTCAAAGTCGGCGATGCGTTGGTGTTGACCAAGCCGCTCGGCTTCGGAGTCACGACCACTGCTTTAAAGCAGGATAAAGCCGAAGAGAAAGATATCAAAGAAGTTATCGGCTGGATGACACGACTCAATAAAACCGCCGGACAGTTGGCAACTGAATTCAACTTGCGCGGCGGCACAGACGTGACCGGTTTCAGTCTGCTCGGCCACGGCATGGAAATGGCGAATGCCGCAAATGTTATGCTTGAAATTGAACTAGGCAAAATTCCATTCGTCAGCGGCGCTCGTAAATACGCCGAGCTTGGAACTTTTCCCGGCGGCGCGTTTGACAACAAATCCTACTTTAGTGGCCGCGTAAAATTTGACGCAACGATTGACGAACCTTCACAAATGATGCTCTTCGATCCACAAACCAGCGGCGGGCTTTTACTCGGAGTGCCGCGTGAGAAACTGGATATGTTCAAAGCACGGGCAAAGGAATTGGATCAGCCCGTTTGGGTAATTGGAGAAGTAAAAGAAGGTAAAGGGATTCGGGTTATTCGATAGAATGTTTTGGGAAACGCTCTCCGAACCCTGGCAAGCCGCACTTGAAATGGCGTGGAAAGGTTACTGCGCAGGAACCGTGCCAATCGGCGCTGTTGTAGCAGATGCAAATGGAAAGGTTGTTTCGCGTGGGCGTAATCGCACTTTCGATGAAAACGCGCCCAGCGGGGAAACGCGCGACCGAACGCTGGCTCATGCAGAGATCAACGCCTTGCTGGCTTTGAACCTCGATCAAGAAGAGCGGCATACCGCTGCACTTTATACAACCATGGAACCTTGCCCATTGTGTATGGGCGCTTTTTATATATCCAGCGTGTGGACTTTGCATTTTGCAGGACGTGATCCTTATGCGGGCAGCGCAAACATGCTTGGGACAACGCCATACCTCAGCCGCAAACCAATCAAGGTATTCCCGCCATTTGACGGAAGACTTGAAATCGCCTTGACCGCCATGTATGCCGAGTCCGAGATTCATTTGCGCGGTGAACAGGTAATCACGAATCGCTTTTTTGACGAATGGCGTTCTGTGCTTCCAGACGGCGTTGATTTAGGTATCGCACTCTTTCGCTCCGGCGAGTTGCGCGAGATGAAACAAAAAGGCCTTCCAGCGAGTCAAGTGTTCAATCAGATAACATATCAGGTAAAATAATTCCGGCGGGCTTATTCATCCTGCCTGCGAGAATAATGTCAAATATTCCAGTTGAAATTCTAATCCTTGTATTTTTACTTTTACTGAACGGACTGTTCGTCATGTCTGAGATGGCGGTGGTTTCGTCACGTAAGGCGAGATTACAGCAACAAGCCAACGAGGGAAACAAGCGCGCCAAGGCTGCGCTTGATCTGGCACAGAACCCCGCGCTGTTTTTGTCCACAGTACAGATCGGCATCACACTGATCGGCATTTTGTTGGGCGCGGTGGGCGGACCGGCCTTCTCCGGGCCGCTGGCAGAACTGCTTAAACGGTGGCCGCTTCTCGGTCCGTATGCAGACACGCTGGCGCTGGTTATTGTCGTGATCATCATCACCATCCTGACTCTGCTCGTCAGCGAACTTGTCCCCAAACGTCTGGCTTTGCACGATCCCGAAAAAATAGCGGCGTCAATATCCGGCCCGATGCTTTTCATCTCAAAATTATTTTCGCCGCTGGTTTGGTTGTTGGGGAAAGCCACCGATTTCACCCTGAAGGCGATGGGCGCAAAACCAAGCGCGGGACCGCCCGTAACGGAAGAGGAAATTCAACTGCTGATCGATCAGGGCACCGAAGCGGGCGTGTTCGAAGAAGCGGAGCAGGATATGGTCGAGGGTGTGTTCAGTCTCGGCGATTCACGCGTCTACTCTTTGATGACGCCGCGAGCCGACATTGTGTGGCTGAACATAACAGATTCACCGGACGAGATCCGGCGCAAGGTGGCTGAGTGCGATTATTCGCGCTTCCCCGTTTGTCAGGATAGCCTTGACACGATCCTCGGCATTATCAAAGCGCGCGACCTGCTGGCGCCTCCCGGCTTATCTGGTGAAAACTTTAAACTCAAAGATAAATTGCGGCCCGTGCTTTATATTCCTGAGACCATGTTCGCTTCGCGTGCGTTGGAACTCTTCAAGGAAAAAAACGCCGAGTTGATGCTGGTGATTGACGAGTTTGGCAGTTTGCAGGGAATCCTGACCCTCAATGACATTATCGAAGAGATCGTCGGCGACATTGAAGTAGAGCCGCAGGCCACGCAGCGGCAGGACGGTTCGTGGCTATTGGACGGCATGCTGCCCGTGGACGATTTCAAAGAACTCTTCGCGCTGACCAAAGTTCTGCCGCATGAAGATGAATATGAAACGCTTAGTGGCTTTGTGATGATGTCGCTTGGACGCGTGCCGCAAGCCAGTGACCACTTTGAATGGGGCGGCATGCGCTTCGAAGTGATGGACATGGATGGACATCGCGTGGATAAAGTATTGGTGATGACGTTGCCGCCTCGTTCCCCGACCCAGCCAATCAAAGAGCCGAAGAAATAAACCTGCCCCCTAAGGATTTAACGCAAAGGTGCAGGGTCGCAAAGAGTAAAAAAGAAATCCAGGTGTCTGCGCGTCCTTACATTGAAATTTATAGAAAGGCAGAGCAGTTGAAAATATGAACGCACCCTCTTTCTCTTCGCGCCGCTCGCCCGTCTTCGGACGCGGCGGAATGGTAGCGGCTTCTCAGCCGATGGCCGCCGCGGCGGGAATTGAGATTCTCTCGAAAGGCGGCAACGCGGCAGACGCGGCAGTAGCTGTCGCCGCGGCGCTCAATGTGACCGAGCCAACCTCCACGGGCATTGGCGGGGATATGTTCGCGCTGTTCTTCGATACGCGCACAAAACAAATCAGCGCGTTGAACGGGTCGGGCCGCGCGCCTGCTTCACTTACTCTTGAACGATTGAAAAAAGAAGGCGTGAACGAACTGCCTCCCTACCACGCGTATACAGTCACCGTGCCCGGCGCGTGCGCGGGCTGGTGTGACCTGATCGAAAAGCACGGAACAAAATCAATGGCGGAAATTCTTGCTCCTGCGATCAGGCTTGCCGAAGAAGGTTTTCCCGCCGCACCGATGACATCTTATTTCTGGCAGCGCGGCGCACAGAGGCAACTTGAGTCCGCGCCGAACGGGATTGAATTGACAATTGACGGACGAGGCCCACACGCCGGAGAGATTTTCAAAAATCCCGGGCTGGCGCGCACGTTCAAAAAAGTGGCCGAGGGTGGCAAGAATAGTTTCTATCAAGGCGAGATTGCAGGAGCCATTGCGTCCGTGTTGAAGCAAGCTGGCGGATGCCTGACGATCGGCGATCTCGCCGCGCATGTATCCACATGGGAGACGCCTATCAGCGTAACCTATCGCGGCTATCGCGTGTACGAATGCCCGCCCAACGGGCAGGGCATCACAGCCTTGATCGCGTTGAATTTGCTGGAAGGTTTTGACCTTTCCAAACTTGATGCGCTTTCAATTGACCGTCTTCATCTCGAAATCGAATCCATGCGTCTGGCTTTTGCGGATGCGCGCTGGTATGTTTCCGATCCAAAGTTTTCAAATATTCCCATCGCCGGACTTCTCTCGAAAGAATATGCAAACGAACGCCGCAAATTAATTGATCCGCGCCGCGCAACGATTGACCAGAAACGCGGCACGCCGGTCAGTTCCTCTGACACGGTTTATTTCAGCGTGGCGGATAAATTCGGCAACGCCTGTTCGTTCATCAACAGCAATTACATGGGATTCGGAACGGGTATCGTTCCGAAAGGCTGGGGATTTACACTCCAAAATCGCGGACACAATTTTGATCTTGATTCGAATCATCCCAACGCGCTTGCGCCGCGCAAGAGACCTTATCACACCATCATCCCGGCTATGGCCACGCGTGAAGCGGACGGCTCGCTGTTCGCCTCTTTCGGCGTCATGGGCGGATTTATGCAACCACAGGGACACATGCAGATCTTCGCGGCGCTCGTTGATAGCGGACTCGATCCCCAAGCCACGCTTGATTTGCCGCGTTTTTGCATCGACGATGGAACGTCTGGCGGCGCGGTATCTTTGGAAGAAGGAATTCCAGTCGAGATCATGGCCGGTTTAACGGAGCGCGGCCACCGGGTTCAGAAAGTGGCGGGCTGGGAACGCGCCATGTTCGGCCGAGGACAGATCATCCTACGCGATCCGCAAAGCGGGGTCTTATGCGCGGGAAGTGATCCGCGCGCGGATGGTCTTGCAATCAGTTTAATCTAGGAGGCGAATATGTCTGCTTACGTGATCGTGGATATCGAAGTGCTTGACCCGCAAGGCTACAAAGAATATGTCAAGGTCGCTCCGGCAACAGTAACGTTGTACGGCGGTCGCTATATTGCGCGCGGCGGGAAAAATGAAACACTCGAAGGCGACTGGCACGCCAAGCGATTGATCATCCTTGAATTCGAGAACAGCGAAAAGGCAAAAGCGTGGCTGAATTCGCCTGAATACGCACCGGCGCGTGCCATGCGGCATAAATATGCAAAATCAACTATGGTTGTTGTCGAAGGCGTTTAGGTTGGCGAACGTTGGAAAGTGTAGTCATGCCCATTTGACCTGCATGGTATAATTTTCGCCCGTATGACACCCGAACCTACTTCCCAAAAGACCAAGGTCTGCCCGACATGCGGAACGCGGCTTTCTGAAACCGCCGCGCGCTGTCCCGTCTGCGGAATGGACCTTGGCCATAAATCAAAAACTTCGGCCCCGGCCAAGCGCGTCGAACAATCCGTGGAAGCTGCGCGCATGCCGGAAGTGACCCTCAGCCTGCCCATCGCTTTGGGCTTGTTGGTGCTGTTCCTTGTAGTCGGCGCAACCGTTGTTTATGCCGGATTGAGCGCCACCAAACGCGTAATTACCCCGACGCAGGTGCCGACTCAAACCGAAACGCCGACTGCCTCGGCTACGCCGACCGACACACAACTGCCAACACTGGCGCCGACTGCCACTCTCCAACCGCCGTTTGATTACACGGTCGCGGCAGGCGATACGTGCGGAGGCATTGCGGTCACCTTTGGCGTGAACGTGCAAAGCATCATCATTCTCAATAACCTTTCAGCGCAGTGCACCAATCTGGTTGTGGGCCAGAAGTTAAAGATCCCC
>JAKBYW010000176.1:0-5199 GCA_021840275.1 Chloroflexota bacterium
TTATCGCGGCCATCTCGACCCGCACGATATTTCCTTTGCAGACAATAATCCGCTGTGCGGCGACCACATCCAAATTGATCTGCGCGTGGATGAAAGCGGCAAGGTCACCGAGGCGCGCTTCGACGGGCACGGCTGCGCCATCTCGCAGGCCTCTGCCGATTTGTTGATCGAGTCGGTGATTGGCAAGTCTGTGGAAGATATCAAAAAGATGAACAAGCAGGATATTCTCGACTTGCTTGGTATCGAATTGGGTCCTGTTCGCTTGAAATGTGCTTTGCTTTCGCTGAAGGTTTTGAAGGCTGGTGTCTACGGCTTGGGCGAAGCCAGCGATTCGTTGGTGGAATAGATTTCCCTCTCCCTTTGGGAGAGGCAGAGTGAGGGAAGACGAATGTTTAATTACACTCAAATCGAAGAATCAAAGATCGAATATGTTGAGATTGCGCCGGTGAGCGAATTGCCAAATGGCGAGCGGCTTTTTGTCGAAGTATCTGACAAGCCGATCGTCATCTTCAACATTGCCGGACAACTCTTTGCCATCGGCGATGTCTGCACGCACGATAACGGTCCGCTCGGTGATGGGATGCTGGAAGGTTTTAATATCGTTTGCCCGCGCCATGGCGCCGAGTTTGATGTCCGCACCGGGAAGGTCTTGGAATTGCCCGCTGTTGTGGATATTCCGGCATATTCGGTACAAGTCCGGGATGGGAATATTTTTCTTGGTGTGCCGAAAGAATAATCTTCAGTCTGCCCAAAAACAAAAAGGGGTTGTCTAAAAAGGGTACAAAAATTAGTGGCGACCACCATGTTTGGTAATCGTCACTTTCGTTTCGCCCTAAATGCGGGGGGCTTGATAAGCCAGTGATGGCTTTTTAGACAGCCCCTTTTTGTTTACCAATCTCCGGCATAGCCGATTGCGAATGGCATGGTGATATTTTCGATCCGCGCCCGCCGCAATTCAACCAGCTGGCGGATGTGCAGGTTGTCATGCGCGATCCACGACGCGAACATTTCTCCGGCAGAGATCGTGCCAAATTCTGACGTGTACGTTTTGTCCCAGTCTGTGCTAGTCAGATCATGCAGCCATCCCAGTGAATTTTCACGCTCGTTGAAAAATTTCTCACGCATTTCATGGAAGTTTTGCTGGTTGTATTTTCTTTCCGTAATCCAGGCCTGTGGATTGATTTGGTGCCATTCTTCATTCTGACGGTGGAGAATAAAATCAAGGTGTTCGCGGAAATCTTCGCGCTCTTCATCGTAAAGATGACAGATTACTTCGAGCATGGACCAAGTCTCCGGCGTCGGTTTAAATTGCGCTTCCTCCTGGCCGATTCCGGACAATAAGGCGCGGATCATCTCGGTGCTGCTCGTTAATTCTTCATAAAGCAGATTGGATTCCATCTCGCCTCCATTAACCATGATCCATTCCCCATCTTTGTTCGCAAATCTCGAATTTCCCGACGATACGCAAAATGTCGAATCCTTCCGCAAACGGGCATTCTGCCAGCGCGCCGTGCCGTACCATGATCGAGCGGGTCAGTTCGTTATTAAAATAATATTTGTCGCGATAAGTCTCGTATTGGGACAATGCTTCGATCTTGGCGTTGACATCTTCTTCTGTGACTTCGACCAGAAAGTGCGGAAAAAATCCGTGCGATGAGCGCACCACGTCAAAGCCCAGAAGGGTGATGCCGCGAAATGCGCGCAAAGCCTCTTCGGTCATTGTGTTGTGGTCCTGATGCACATCCTGCTTTGAGTGCACGAAAATAATGTCGGGCTGAAAATCGCTGCGAAGGTTCAGAAAATATTCGAGAATTTCCTGCCTTGAATCATGGAAGATACGCGTCGTGAACGGACCAAGAATTACTTTTTCCTTTGGCACTCCCAATTTCTCCATCGCCTTGTAGTGTTCGTCCACCACATTCTTGAGCAGCGGATTTTTCTGGTTGTCCGAGAGTGTGACACACAACAAGTCGCTCATGCCCTTGATGTGATGGATGAGCGCGCCGCATCCCAACTCAATATCGTCAGGATGTGCGCCGAAAAAAAGCACGCGTTTGCCGTAGAAGATCATAATGAAATGGTGTCATTGCGAGGAGGGTGTTTTTCCCGACGAAGCAATCTCCTTTACCATGATGGGATTGCTTCGGGCAATGAACGCCCTCGCAATGACACAACCTTTTTATTTCGTTGCCAAAATTCCGCCAACGACCTTGGTCATGACCAGTTTTCCGTCTCGGTCAAACCAGCGCTTGGCGACAGTTTCGATCTTGCCGATCACGGCTTCGTATTCATTCTTGCCGTTGAACATCGAAGCCCATAATTTACGGTCTTCGCTCAGGGACGCGCGCACATAATCGATGAACGGCGCGACTTCGGGGAAGGTCAGATGATTTTCGAATTTATGCAATTCGGTTTTGGCGAAAATTTTGCTGATGGTATTGAAGATTTCGCCTTTGAAGCGGCTTGACCCCGGCATGGGCGGGATGCTCTGGTGGGTGGCTTCTTTGATGATGTCATAGAACATCTGCTTGTTTTCGGGCAGCGGGCCGGAGACGAAAAGCCGTCCGCCGGCTTTCCCCGATGCGGGGTCGGGACTACGCAGCACACGGTGAGCCTCACCAAATGTAAAGTCCAGGTTTGAAGCGTAGTAGATCGCGAAGGCGCTCGTGCAGAGATCGAACATATTGTCCGAAAAGTTGAACGGCCTGTTGAAGTCCAAAAATTGAAAGTCAATGTTCGTGCCGAGTTCCTTATTTTTCTCGCGCGCCTTGTCGAGCAATTCTTCAGAAAAGTCGCCGCCCGTGATTTTCGCGCCACCTTTAGTATAATCGTTGAACAGGAAGCTGAGTTTGCCCGCGCCGCAACCGATGTCGAGGATGTACATGCCGGGCTGAGGTTTGAGCAGATCGTTCGTCCATTGATCAATATTCGCCGAGCCGTATTTTCCGTGAATGTCGATGCGCGTCAGCAGGTCTTTGCTGGTTTCCTGATAGTTGATTTCCATGCTCTCTCCTTAATTGTTGCAATAAAAAATCCTTTGTGATTATACCAAATACAGACTAAAATTCAACAACTGAATTTTGAGTGAGGTCTGAAAGAACATGGAGCAAAAATGCCATCGAAAATCCAATCCGTAAAAGGCACGCGCGAGTTCTATCCTCAAGAGATGGCACTGCGTAATTTTATTTATGAAAAAGTGCGTGCCGCATCGCAGTCTTTTGGCTATCAGGAATGGGACGCGCCTTTCATCGAAACGATCGATCTTTACGCCGCGAAAAGCGGGGAGGAACTTGTCAAAAAGCAGTCCTTCGTTTTTGAAGATCGCGGCGGAGATCTAGTCACGCTGCGTCCCGAACTCACGCCGTCGCTGGCGCGCATGATTGCGGCCAAACAAAATGAATTAATTTTTCCGGTGCGCTGGTGGTCGTTCGGTCCGTTCTGGCGTTATGAGCAGCCGCAAAAAGGTCGCACGCGCGAATTCTTTCAATGGAACATCGACATGCTCGGAGTCAGCTCGCCGGAAGCGGACGCGGAATTAATTGCGGTCGGCGCGACGTTTTTGCGTTCGGTCGGGCTGGACCCGCAGCGGGCTGCCATTTTCGTGAATAATCGGCGTCTGATGGATTCCCAGTTCGACGCCCTCGGCATTCCTCTGGAAAAACGTCTCGACGTTTCGAACATGGTCGACCGCCGCTCGAAGATGGATTCCACCAAATGGGACGCGTACGTTCTCGATGGCGGACTCTCACCACAGCAACTGGACGGCTTGAAAAATTTACTTGGCAATTATGATTTGTGGAAACAAAGCGAAGAACTCGTCCGTTTGTTCGCCACACTGGAAGCCTTGGGCGCGAAAGATTATGTCAAGTTCGATCCGAACATTATGCGCGGGCTTCTATATTACACTGGCACGGTGTTCGAAGCGTTTGACACAACGGGTTCTTTGAAGCGCGCCATTTTCGGCGGCGGACGTTACGATAATCTTCTAGCCGATGTTGGCGGACAGCCGCTTTCGGGTGTCGGTTTTGCGATGGGTGATGTTGTGATCGGGATCATCCTTCAGGAAGCTGGGCTTTTGCCGGAGTTCAAGCCGAGTCCGGCGTCGGTTCTGGTCACCGTGTTCGACGAATCCTTGTGGATGAAATCGTATGCCCTCGCCAGTGATTTGCGCAAGGCTGGCCTGAACACGATGGTTTATCCGGAACCTGTCAAACTGCAAAAGCAGTTCAAGTTTGCAGATAAGATGAAGATGCACGTTGCCCTTGTCGTTGGGCCGGATGAGGTGGAAAAAGGTCAAGTGGTGGTGAAAGATCTATCAAACGGCAGCCAGCAGACCGTCCAGAAAGAGGTGTTGTTGGAAGCTATCCAAAAAATCCTTGCGAGCCTTTAGTCAAGATGATATAATCTTGCCCTCGTAATATGGTGCCTGTAGCTCAATGGCAGAGCGCCACACTGTGGATGTGGATGTTGTGGGTTCGAAACCCATCAGGCACCCAGAGCGCCCTCTCAAGAGGGCGCTCACGTTTCTTGTATTCGAGCAGGATTTCGCTTCCATAAATTACGTGAACTGTGAGTTTTCCTTGTACATTGCAGAATCGTTAAACTAACATAAGTGTCAGGAATTTATCTTGTTATTTTATTTGAAGCGGATATAATAATAACATCTTTGGAAGGCTTCCAGAGAAATTCAATCGAAAGGAGAATTTAAAAATGTTATTTGCCCCGAAGGAAAAAGGCCAAGGTTTAGTTGAATATGCGCTGATTATTGTTTTGGTTGCCATTGTTGTTATCGCGGCCCTGATGGTCCTCGGCCCGATCATTGGCAATACATTCAGCACGATCAACAACAGCCTCACTAAAGTCTAATTGTAAGATTGTTGCAAGAAGTGGGACTCTGTCGATTCGACAGAGTCCTTCTTTTTTTTTACCAACATGTTTTTGCCATTTTTCTTGTATAATTCATGTGGTATAAAACCATAAAGTTCTTGCACGAGAGGAGAGATATATGCGCCGCGGGCGAATTCTCATTTTTATACTTCTGATCGTAGTAATAGGGCTGGTCGTGGCTTTTGTGGCTTTGCGTGCTTTGCTGCCACCGGCCACACCGCCAACGCCGGCGAATGTGCAAGTATATGTCGCCAGGCAAAATATTCCTCAAGGCGGAAGAATCACTGAAGATCTTTTGACCACTATTACCCT
>JAKBYW010000177.1:0-5186 GCA_021840275.1 Chloroflexota bacterium
AAAATCATCGGCGCAGGTGAAAACAATTTGAAGAATATCGATGTCAAGATCCCGCTCGGAAAATTAGTCTGCATCACGGGCGTGTCGGGCAGCGGCAAATCCACCTTGATGACGGATATTTTGTACAACGCGCTTGCCTCGAAATTGATGTTTGCGCGCACGCAGGCGGGTGAGCATAAAAAGATCGAGGGCATCGAATACCTCGACAAGATCATCAACATCGATCAGTCGCCAATCGGACGCACACCGCGCTCGAACCCCGGTACCTACACGGGCATGTTCGATGAGATCCGAAAATTATTTGCGGAGCTGCCCGAAAGTAAAGTGCGCGGCTACAAGCCCGGACGTTTTTCCTTCAACGTGCACGGCGGACGATGCGAGGCCTGTCAGGGTCAGGGCGAGTTGCGGATCGAAATGCAGTTCATGCCCGATGTTTATGTGCCTTGCGATGTGTGTCACGGCAAAAGATTCAACCGCGAAACTTTGCAAGTGCTCTTCAAAGACGCCAGCATCGCCGATGTATTGGACATGACGGTGGATCACGCGCTCAATACGTTCTCAGCCTTCCCAGCTATGATGAGCAAATTAAAATTATTGCAGGAAGTGGGATTGGGCTACGTTCGGATCGGACAGCCCGGCACGACCTTGAGCGGCGGCGAAGCCCAACGCGTCAAACTCGCCAAGGAACTCTCGCGCCGCGCCACCGGCCGGACCTTATACGTGCTCGACGAACCCTCGGTCGGTCTCCACGCTGCAGACGTGCATAAGTTGATCGAAGTGTTGCAGAGATTGGTGGACGCGGGCAACTCGGTGCTGATCATCGAACATAATCTCGACATTATCAAAGTAGCGGACTGGCTGATCGATCTCGGCCCCGAAGGCGGCGACCGCGGCGGCGAATTGATCGCAGAGGGCACGCCCGAAGATGTGATGAAGATCAAAACATCTTACACAGGTCAGTTCTTGAAAGAGCACATGAAGCATTTTGAGAAGAAGTAAAAGAGCAACCAGACCTCCGAGTTTTTCAAAACTCGGAGGTCTTAACAGTTGACATCCCCTCGATTATTAGCTATCCTATACGAAAGGCTACACGCCATAAAAGGCCTTTCCACGAAAGGAGGCGACATGCCTTCCAAAGAATCCGCGCACATCAATTCAAATACATCCCTCGTCCCGGCCTTCAAGGCCTGGGAAATGTTCCTTTACGATCAGGGACGCTCACCCAACACGGTCAAGGCATTTTTATCGGATGTTCGTTTATTGACACAGTTTCTCGCTCTCGATAAAACCATCGGCGCGATCACTACGAACGATCTCAACCGCTTCTTCACGTGGATGGAAAAAGAACGCGACATTCCGTGCAGCCCGAAAACGCTGGCACGCCGCATTACCTCCACAAAATCCTTTTTCCGCTGGCTGAGCCAATACGGGGCCATCGTCGGCGATCCGGCTGAAAAAGTCTTGCAACGCTCCGCCATCAGTCCCCTGCCCCAGGTGCTGACAGAGGACGAAGTCAACCTGGCGATGGCCGCCGCCGACCGTCATCGCCGCGACATAAAACCGGATGCGCGTCTGTTCACGCTCCTGCATCTTTTGCTCATTACAGGAATCAAGAAAAGCGAATGTCTCGGCATCCACATCAATCACGTTGACCTGGAAGACAAGGATGGCCCGCAGGTTTTCATCCGCTACGCCAGCCCGGCCAATCGCTACAAGGAACGCAAGCTTGAACTTTCCGAAGATTGGCTGCCCGCCTACAATGAATATCTCGCGCAATACCGGCCGGTGGATCAACTCTTTCCGTGGTCGCCGCGCCGGTTGGAATATCTGCTCGAAGATATTGGAGAAGAAGCAGGCTTGACCAAACACTTGTCCTTCGACATGTGCCGCTGGACGTGTTTCCTGCGCGATTTTCAATCAGGCATGGAGCCGGATAAAATTCGTCAACGCATGGGAATTTCAAAAATACAATGGCGCGAAATCCACTTCAAGTTGAAACAATTGAGCGAGGCATCTTAAATAAAAAAAGTCCGGCGCATCTGCCGGATTTTTCATCATTTATCCGATGGCCGTGTCAAAGAAAAATAAACGATCTTGCGCGATTCTTCCTTCAACTTAAAAGATTCCGCCGGACGATACCCCGGTACCCAAATCACCGCATCTCCCGAACACAATAAAGGCCAGCGGTCACGCGCACGCTGCGGCGTCTTGGCGTTGGTGAAGAAATCAGACAACTTTTGCGAATGACCCTTCATGCCGAGCGGCTCGAAGACGTCACCATCATGACGGACGCGCAACTCCAAATTGCCCGGCAAACCATCCGCATCCAACCAGACCTGGAAGCGGTCATCGTTTCGAGAGGATTGTTCCCACGCGAAAGCCGGAAGCCGCCAACGCTCCGAAGAGAATCGCCAGCCGCCAGCAATGTCAAAATGACCTGGCAGGGAAACCGCGAATGAATCAGTTTGTGCGGGTAATTGCGGCCAGCAATCGAACGGAAGCCGCGCATCCGGCTTTGAGATATAAAGCGCATCGCCCTCGCGGAAGAGAATCAAACTGCCGGTCAGATCCATGCGCACGCGCGCGGAATCCGCTATAAAGGCCGCGGCACGCTCCAGAACCGCAAAGACCGTTTCCTGTCCGGGAATGAGGCGCTCAACCGCATGGCGGATCAGGTTACGTTGGAGTCCGGCGGAACGCGTCGCAAGGAAGGACAAGTCCAGCATCACAAAATCATCCGTTTCCTGAATCACACACTTCTTCCACCAAGAGTCGAGGGTCTCGGTCAACAAAGCGTGATCGGATGAAAGCGATTGCACCGAACGCCAGACGGCCTCCCGGAAACGCGGGTTGTAAGATTCGAGGGTAGGGATCAACGCATGACGCAGGCGGTTGCGAAGGAAGTTGAAAGATTCGTTGCTGGGATCATAATGCGGACGCAAGCCATGCGAGGCGCAATAAACTTCGGTCTCTTCGCGCCAGACATCCAGCAATGGGCGGATGACGGGAATGTCGGGATCGAAGACCGGCAGGAGCGTACGATAGGCCATGCCTTTAAGTCCGTTCAGCCCCGCGCCGCGGATGAAGTGCATCAATACGGTTTCGACTTGATCGTCAGCCGTGTGCCCCACCGCGACAGCCTGGGCTTTGAGTCGATGCGCCTGTGCGAACAGAAAACGATAACGCAGATTGCGGGCTGCCTCTTCAATGGACAGGCTCTCTGTTTCAGCATGAGCGCGCACGTCCGCGCCTGCGATGACGGAAGAGAGCATCAAACGCGAAGCCGTATCTTCAACAGCCTTGGCATCATTATCTGCTTCAAGTCGGAGTTGGTGGTTGAAGTGAGCAACAATAATATGGTAGCCCGACTCGCGCAGAACTTCCATCAAACACAGGCTATCCGGTCCGCCCGACACACCGACGATAATAGGCCGCTTGGGGTCAAGCTTGCATTGTATGTGAAGAATGGATTCAATATTTTCCAACATCGAACCTATTAAACCACAGTAAGGCGGGTTTGTAACTCGAAAACTTTTCCCGTTTTTGCTAGACAAAATCAAGTCCCTCATGTAGAATACCGCTTCGCGGCGTGTATGAGCCGTGTACGTTGGAAAGAATTTTCTGGAGAAAAGACCTTGGCAAACATTAAGTCTCAGATCAAACGTAATCGTCAAAACGAGAAGCGCCGCTTGCGCAACCGCGTATTCCGCGGCAACGCGCGCGCGGCTGTAAAAGATGCCCGCATATCCCTCGAAAACGGACAGGAGACACAAGCTTCCGTCTCCGCCGCATTGAGCGCCCTCGATAAGGCCGCGCAGAGAGGCGCCATTCATCCCCGCAACGCTGCCCGCCGCAAGGGCCGCCTGATGAAAAAACTGGTTTTGCTAGGCTTAGAACCCAAAGCCCCTGTCGTTGAAAAAGAACCCGTCAAGAAGCCGGTCAGGCAAGCCAAACCGAAGGCAGCGCCAAAAGCCGCCGAAACAAAGCCGGTGAAAGAAAAGGCTGAGAAGAAACCTGCCGCAAAAAAAACAGCCGCGACATCGTCCCCGAAGGGAAAGAAGCCTGCGGCAAAGAAAGCAGCCACAAAGTAGTATTTTAAGATCAAGACAAGCGGGAGCTCGTTATGGGGAACGGGCGCGGCACTTTTGGGCGCGTCCGTTATCGGCGTGCTGACCGCCATCTTCTCCCCCACTGATAGGATCCCCTTGGGGGACAATTTGACAATTTTCCTGCTGATCACCCTCAGCGGTTTACTTGGCTCGCTGTTCGACTCTCTGCTCGGCGCGACGGTGCAAGCCATGTACTTTTGTCCGACAGATCAAAAGGAAACCGAAAAACATCCGCTGTACACCTGCGGCACGCCGACCGTCCACACGTGCGGCTGGATATGGCTCGATAATGACTGGGTCAATTTTGCGTGCGGGGCATTTGGGGTGGCAACGATGTTTTTGCTGAAAAGTATAACGAGCTAAATTGTTGACTATGCTCAACCCAAAAGGTGGGACAACAGAATTCGCAAACCGATTCCCATTAACACAAGCCCGCCGATGATCTTGACGGGCCTGTCAAATTTCTTTCCAAAGATTCGGCCGACGCGCAGACCAACGAGTGAAAGAATGCTGGTGACCACACCAATCAAAATGGCAGGATACCAGACGAATACACCGAGTACACCCAGACTGAGGCCAATTGCCAGAGCATCAATGCTCACCGCGATGGAGAGCAGGACAAGCGTCCAGCCGCGCGTGGGATCGCTATGCGATTCTTCTTCAGATGCAAACAAGGCTGAATAAATCATGCGCCCACCCACAAGTGCCAACAAAGCAAAAGCAATCCAATGATCGTAATCACGGATAAATGGTTCGATGGTCTCACCAGCCAGCCAGCCGATGATCGGCATGATGAATTGGAATAAACCAAAATGGAAGGATAACCGAAAGGCCGGACGAGGGCCCTGTGTTTCCTGAAGCGCACCCACCGCGAGGCAAACCGCAAATGCGTCCATGGCCATGCTGATGGAGATCAGAAGAATCTCAGAGAAAGGCATATGATAAAAAGTGTCCCTGCAAGGTTATCGGAATTCCATAGCCAATTAAAAAGTCTCCAGACTCTTAACGAAATCGGGGCACCTTGACTCCAGCCAACCGTTAGCCGATACATTGGCAGGAGTTAAATTTGTTGAACCG
>JAKBYW010000178.1:0-5182 GCA_021840275.1 Chloroflexota bacterium
CAACAGCAGGGTTTTGTATCCCTGCCGCGCCAACCAGACGGCTGTAATGCATGAGGCGACCGTCTTGCCGACGCCACCCTTGCCCGCGAAGAAAACCGTCCGACGATGACTGTTTGGAGAAAGCCGCGCCCGCACATCGTTGAGGGATGAAGCGAACGCTACGTTCTGAAGCGGGACTTTCGCCGCATCCTCCAATCCCGAGGCTGGTTCGCCATCAAAGAATATTTTCCCCACCTGACGCAACTTTCCCACACCCTTGATTTCATCTGCCAGCAGGGTCATGCGTTGTTTCGGGAAAGTAAACTCGCGCTCGATCTGCTCCAGGTAACGCGCCTGCATTTCGGCACGTGCGGCAAAGAGTGGATTCTGCGTGCCATCGAGCGGGATAATGCCATTGATAATCAGGCTGAAGTTGCGAATATCCAGTTTTCCCAGTTCATCCATCGCGCGGCGGGTTTCCTTGATGGAAATCGCTTCGGGATGAAGAACGAAAATGAATTGCGTCTGCGCCGACTGACGCATGGCGGCAAGCGCACGTTCATATTTGTGCTTGGCATCTTGGATTGCCGCTGCAGGTCCGAGACAGGTCTGCCCGCTGCCCGCGCTCGCTGCGTCAATGGATTGACTCCACTCGGCAGGCAATTCCAGTAATCGGATGGTGTGGCCCGTGGGAGCGGTATCGAAAATCACGATGTCGAACGCTACGTCGTTGTCGGAAGGCACATCCAAAAAATCAGTGAAGCGGTCGAAAGCAGCGACTTCCGCTGTGCAGGGACCGCTCATCTGCTCCTCCATCACCTGAACGATTTGCGGAGGAAACGCCGCGCGGATAGGCGACATGGCACGGTCAATATATTCCTGCGTGGCTTTGTCGGAGTCAATCTCCATCGCAGACAGGTTGGGGACACCCGCAATCGGCGTGACCTGATGCCCAAGTTCTTGCTCGAAGACATCTGCCAGATTGGAGGCGGGATCGGTCGTGACGATGAGCGTGCGCTTGCCTTCATCAGCATAGCGGATGGCATGTGTGCAAGCCATAGAAGTTTTACCAACGCCGCCTTTGCCAGAGAAGAAGATGAATTGGGCCATTACTTTGCTCCGTTGAGCGCGGCGCGAACTTCCTCGACGCTTGGATACGCGCCGACTTTAATGACCTTGCCGCGCACGACAACAATTGGCAGGGCTTCCATTTGTTTTTCGCGGACCAGTTTCATCACTGCGGCATTGCCCAGAAAAACGTTGGGGTGACTGGTCATCTGGTACCGCTCCACACGAAAATTCTCACTTTGGAGCGATAGGATCATTTCGTTTACATCCAGTAAAGTTTGGTCAAGGGTCGGACCGCATAAGCCTGTCGGGCAGCACATCGGCGGGTCGAAGAACTCCACATCCGCAGGGGCGATGGAAGTTGGTAAAGTGTTAAGCAGGGGAATTAAGTCGCTCATATTAGTTCAATCTCCATTGAAGGGTTTGGTTAAAATTTTTATTTTTCAGTGGTGCTCAAATCAGGCGCACAAACTAGTGCCTGCGGGCCGCAATTGGGTCGGCGCGGCTGGATGCGTTTGGGGGCAAAAAACGCGCCAAAAGCGGCATTTAATTCCTCCAGCGCGGCGCGGTTAACCGAGTAATACACCCAGCGCGAATCTATGGCGTCGCGTTCCACATCCACCAGTCCAACCGCGCGCAATTTGCTCAAATGATGCGAGATTAGGTTGGGCAGCATTTGCAGGGTGTCTCCCAATTCACAATTGCACTGCACGCCTTCCATCAACAGGTTGAAGATGAGCAGGCGTTTGGGCTCGGCAAGAACTTTCAGCCGCTCCGCCAGTTGTTCAAGATTTGCAGGGGAGGGTTTGGATTCACTTGAAAAATAGTTCAACATAGGTTGAATTATATTTACCATCCCACCGCGCGTCAAGAGTAATGTTTCATAACAGAATGGCTATCATCAAGAACGAATCGCTGCCTTGCCGCCGCGCCGCACAGCGATGACCTCTGCAAGAATCGAGACAGCAATTTCCTCCGGCGTGGGGCCCCCCAGGTTCAAACCAATCGGAGCATAGACGCGTTTCAAGGCATCGTCATCAATTCCATCCGTGCGCAGATGACGCAGTATCGTTTCGCATTTGTGACGGCTTCCTATCATGCCAATATAGCGAACGGGCGAGTGAACGACTTGCCTGAGCGCGGCTTCATCCGAGACATGGTCGGTCGTGATCAGGATGATGAAACTGTCCGCTGTCAAATGAACAGAGGCTAACCCTGGAACATTTGCGCGACCCGGTTCTGCGTCTACTATTACTACATCGAAGCCAGCCGCTTCGCCCATCACCTTGAGTGGACGTCCAATGTGTCCGCCGCCAACGATGATCAGTTGCGGTGGGGGTAGAAAGGGTTGAATGAAAACACGCACCTCCCCGCCACACAACGTTCCGATCGCGTCAGCCCCTTTTTCGTTGAGGGAATATTTGGAGAGGCGTGGCAGGCTTTCGGTGAGAGCGCGGCGGGCGTCTTCCAAAATGGCAAATTCCAATTTCCCGCCGCCGACTGTTCCTGCGGTCGTTCCATCCTCCAACAGGACAATCTGTGCCCCGACCTTGGCAGGCGAGGCGCCTTTGACATCGACTATGGTCGCCAGCACAACGGGTTGTTTGCCGGCAATGGCTTTCGCCAAAATTTCAATCGGATGAGTCATCATGACAATGCCGCAGGGTTGCCTTACGCTCGGCGAAGATGTGTTGGTTTGCGGCGGGGAAGGTCAGCATCAGGGCTTTGTCGCATACTGCACATTGCGGCAACCCTTTCAGTCTGCCATTGGGGTAACGCACCCAGGCGTTCGACTCACACATTGTTCGACTCCTTCCATCTCTTTCCAACCTCGCGTCGGCACGCGGGGCAAAGAGCCTGTTGCGCGAACCTAATCTGTTCCTTCAACCGCGCGAGAGAGCTATCATCCGCCTGTTCAGTCTCGGCTTTCAGACAATTGCTCAACAGCGCGGCAATGACCGTTTTGCCCATGCGCTTGGCCAGCAGTAGCCTCTGCATGACGAGTATGGATTGACTTTCTGCCACCAGGCCATGTGCCCGTGCGACTTCATGAAGCATGGTGCGTAGAGATAGTATTGTCTCACTCTGTTGTGCTTTCATCACATTATCCAGTGCAGAAAGTTTTTCTACATACTTCAACGTCAGAGTTTTTGATCAATAAAGGACGCCTCCGCTTTTTTCTACAGATTCACTATCACTGCTTCAATCTGATATTCGGCCCTATGCAGATCAAGCAGTGACGCATCTCTCATCCTTTATCCTACTCTTCTGACTATTTGGATTAGGCACTAATCATCCCTGTCTGATGTAATAAATTGAAGAATGGCAGGCGGGGTACCGAGAAAAAGTAAAAGTGTCACAATCACGGCGGAGGTAAGGCACCAACTGCAAACGGCCTTGATAACGAACGGTTCGAGGTAGGTGAGGTAAATAGAGAAGAGTACTGCGAAGAATGCCATTCCAAAGAAGGCAAGGATGGCCTGCCTTGCAAATTTTGGGAGGTATTTCCGCGCGAGCCAGACAGCGAGCATACCCAGATAGCCAAGCAATCCCAACACGCCAACGGGCAGGAAGCCGAATAAGATTGCATAGCGACTCTGTTGAACGGTGTTGCAGTCGCCGACAGGTCCGCACATGGCTTCAACGGATTGGGTTTCCACATACGAGAGATAGGCCGCGATACCGATACCGATGACAATCAAAACGGGGATAAGCCAATCACCCCATTCAGGCAGGGAAAAAGTCTTGCCAAATGCGAAGGCGATGATGCTATAAAGTAAGATAATTCCCATGCCGATCATGATGACGATGGCCAGCGTGAAGCCATTGAATTTCATGTCTGCGGGAGGAATGCTAGCTGCTTCATCGGGAGAAGCAGGCTCGGTAATGGCGGGCAGGTTGGAGGTCGAGGAAGGTGCAGGTGATGTCTGCGACAGGAGTTTTGCGATGATGGGATTCGCAGGCAAGTCCACACCGCCTTGTGCGAGATATTGTTCGATCAGGCTGGGGAGTTCGTTGGGAATTTGTTGTGAACCGATCAGAACATGGTCGCCAATGATCAGAAAAGGAACGCCTGTTTGATCCTTGGGAATGTTGTACGATGCAGCGACCTGATAAAGAACTTCGACATCCTGCATGGTCGCCACTTCGATCATGGACAAATCGAATTGCTCTCCGTATTTTTCACGCAAAGGTGGCAGCACATTCTGGATAACTTCTTCGCAGTGCGGACAGCCATTCATCCAAAGCAGTACAGCGTGAACAATGGGCGGCTTGGCAGTTTGGGCTGCGGTGGGGAAAACAGTCAGAGCAGCGGCGAGCAGGATGAGGGTCGAGAGGGATGCAATGCGTGTCAAATTGGTTTCCCCTTACGGCAAGTCTACCCATCGTTCGCGCGGCAACTTCAGCAGAAAGACGGGACAGAATCCATGAATGGCAGTCACGTTATTCTGTTTGCAGATTTCGAGCGCAACGTCGGTCTCGGTGCCAGGTGGCATCCAAAAAATGGAAATGCCCAGTGCGGCACAGGTTCTTGCAATTTGTTCGCTAACGGCGGCGGGCGCGGCGGTCAACACCACATCAGGATTGTGCGGCAAGTCAGGCAGGGACGGATAACAGATGACGCCATCAATGTCGGTGTATTTCGGGTTGATGGGCAGAACGGTATGTCTGTGCTGCGTGAGTGCCTCGAAGACTTCGTAACCATATTTGGTCCGGTCTTGCGATGCGCCCACGATGGCGAAGGCATGCGAGGTTTGAAGCAAGGGCGCAATCAGGCTCATGCTTGTTCTTCCTTTCTTGACTCTATACTGCAATCAGTTACGCGGTATTTTGACCTGCTCGATATTCAGGCCATTGTAGGTAAGAATACCGCGCAGCAAAATCTATCTTATTCCTGATACGGAAACACCGGAGAGCCATTCGACCAGTTTCTCGCGTGCAGGGAGTTCGCGCGTGCTTGCCAACATGCCATCAATCAGCAAGCCTGGGATTTCATCCAACGAGATGAAGCGTTGAATTTGTTTTTCATCGTCCACGCGCGCCACTTGAACATCGGTCCTGCCGAGTTCCTGGAGAACGTTGTCAATCAACGTTTCGAGTTCGACGCATTTGTAACAGCCAGTTCCCAAAATCT
>JAKBYW010000179.1:0-5181 GCA_021840275.1 Chloroflexota bacterium
TGAAAGCCTGTCAAGCCAGTCTGCGCCGCCTGGGCACGGACTATCTCGATCTTTATCTTATCCACTGGCCCATGATCGGCATGAAACTGGCTGACACGTTTCGCGCCCTCAATAATCTGGTCAGGGATGGCAAGGTGCGACATCTCGGCGTCAGTAACTTCAGCTTGAAACTTCTCAAAGAATCGCAGTCTCATTCCGAGACGCCCATCATTGCCAATCAGGTTCCTTACAGCCTGTCTCATCGTTCATACGTCAAGAACGGCATGCTCAAATACTGTCAGGCAAATGACATTCTGATCACGGCCTATTCTCCGATGGATGTAGGCCGATTGAAAGCCTCACCCGCCCTTCGGTCCGTAGCCGAAGCGCACAATGCCACGCCGTATCAGATCGCGCTGGCGTGGCTGGTATGTCATCCGCGCGTCATCACGATTCCCATGTCGTTCGATCCAGGACATCAACAAGAAAATCTGGCGGCGGCGGACATTGTTCTCACTGATGAAGAAATGAATCAACTGACAGCACCAGCTTAGCAATGGATCCGAAAACACAGCCCATTCCACGAATTCACGAAGACGCGCAGGCGGAAACCAGCGAGGGACCGCTCTACCGAGTCATCATTCACAACGACAACATCACGCCGATGGACTTCGTGACCCATATTTTGACCACCATCTTTTTGATGCCAGATGCGAACGCGGCATACATCATGTACACCGCGCACTTGAAAGGCATGGCTTATGTGCAGACTTTGCCAAAAGCCGAAGCCAAAAAAAGAATCAACAAGGCGCACTTCGCCGCCGCGATGCAAAGCTATCCGCTGCAATTCACGTTGGAACCTGAGTAAAGCCCTGAGTGAATCCTATTGAAACTCTCACGCAGATCAATCTCGATGATCTTGTCGCTTCATTCGGCTGGCAGGATCATCGAATTTTATCGGGGGCATTGCGCCGCACCTTTTTCCCCGCCGCCAAAAAATTCTCCAAACAAATGCTGGACTTTGACAACGCCGTCGGCGCGCGTGGACTGGCGGATGCGGCGCGTTTGTCTTTGCGGCGTTATGTGCGCGGCATTCGCATCTTTGACGCGAACCGAATACCTGCTTCCGCTTTCCTGGCCTTATCCAATCATCCCGGTATGACTGATACGCTCGCGCTCTGCGCGGCCTTGAACCGCGCGGACTTGAAGATCATTGCCTTGAATCGGCCCTTTCTTTTATCCTTATCCAACATCAGCAGGCAACTCTTTTATGTCACCGACAATCCGCACGAACGAGTAAATCTCGTCCGCCACGTCAGCGGACATCTGCGTGCGGGCGGCGCGGCATTGACCTTTCCCGCCGGTCATATCGAACCCGACCCCGATGTTTATCCCGGCGCAATTGACTCGCTCAAAGGTTGGACTGACAGTGCCGGCATCTTCATCCGCCTCGCGCCGGAAACTGCCATTTTGCCGGTGCTGGTGCGCGGCGTGATCTGGGACAAGACCGCGCATCATCCAATCGTCAAGCTCAAAAAGATAAAAGAAGAAAGGGAAAAACTGGCCGCGGCCTTACAATTACTGGCGATGGTTGTATTCAACGCCAGGCCTGTCACGGTGACGGTGCAGATAGGAAATCCGATCACGGTCAAAGAACTTGGAACAAACGACACGCAGGTTATTCATCAGGCCGTGTTGAAAGAGATGAAGCAGTTGATCGAGAATCCGCCCGAAGGTAAAGATGAATCCGCGCTCTGATGATTCCACCGTACAGACACGAAGAAATAAAATCCTTCGCATTCT
This sequence comes from Chloroflexota bacterium, assembly GCA_021840275.1. Classification (GTDB taxonomy): domain Bacteria; phylum Chloroflexota; class Anaerolineae; order Anaerolineales; family Villigracilaceae; genus Fen-1038. The sequence continues at coordinate 1,783 of JAKBYW010000179.1, forward strand.
TCGCAACTTCGCGGTTTATCTTGTTTTAGTTTTGCTGTTGTGGTGGGTGCTTCGCAAAGCGCCGCTGACGGAAATCTGGGCGGCCATCAGTCAATTGCGAGCATGGCAAATTATCGTCCTCTTGATTCTCAATGCATTCTTTTATATCCTCGCCACCCTGCGCTGGTGGATCATCATTCAGTCTGAACATAAACACGTGCCATACTTTCCACTTCTTGGCGTGCGCGTCTCGGTTTTCGGAGTCAGTTATTTCACGCTGGGACCGCAGGTTGGCGGAGAACCTTTGCAAGTATTGGCTTTGCAAAGACAATACGGCCTGACGTATACGCGCGCCACCGCGTCCGTGTTGATGGATAAACTGCTCGAATTAATGGTGGACTTCTTTCTGCTGGCTGTCGGGTTGACGGCCATTCTTCAGGCTGGAGTCCTGATCGAAAGCGGAGTCCAGCTCACGGGTAGTTTGATCGGCCTGGCGTTCTTCATCCTGTGGCCGCCCATCCATCTCATCCTGCTCTACAATCGCCGCCATCCATTGACAAGTCTCGTGCGCGCCATGCCCTTCATTCCAAAAAATTCAAAGCCCGTCCGCTTTTTGCGTGCCGCCGAATGGATGGCCGGAACATTTTGCCAGCGGCATCCGCGCCGACTCATCATCGCGTTGGTCTTTTCGTTGATGGGTGGCACGGGCATGTTGGTGGATTACGCGTTGATGGCCTCCTTTCTGAGCATTCACCTGCCTTTTTGGAAAATGATCGCGGGCTGGATGATGGGCTGGATCTCGTTGCTGATGCCGTTGCCCGGCGGACTCGGCGCGTTCGAAGCCAGCCAGGTTTTCACGCTTGGAAAATTCGGCTTCAGCGCGGCGACTGCCCTCAGCCTGGCTTTACTCACGCGCGGGCGCGACATCTTCATCGGCGGCCTGGGATTAATTCTTGCGGGACACGGCTTTGGCAAGTAAGATAGAAACGATTGATTCCATCTTGACCCAAAAGGAGACAGCCATGAAACTTAATACAAAACAAATCATCATTATCCTCGCAACGCTTGTCACCGCCATTCTTCACATCAGCGCGGCTTTCGACAAAGTCCTGTTCCCTCAATCGCCCGATGTACTGTTCACGTTGAACGGACTCGGATATCTGGGATTACTGGGCGCTTACTTTTTACCGATCAGGTTTTTTCAAGACCGTCACAAATTGGTCTGGCAGGTTTTATTCGGTTACGCCATCCTGACCATCCTTGCGTGGCTGGTCATTTGGGTCGGCTTTAGCGTCATTCGGGACGGCCAGCCCTTCTTTGGTTATGACTCAATTTACGGCATCCCAGCCAAGATTACAGAGGTCATTCTGCTTTGGGCTTTGTGGTCAGACAAGCCGCAATAATTTTTGTCGAGGGGGTAAAATGGGTTCATGAAATTTAGTAACACCGTGACTTTTACCGCGCCGCGACAGGTGGAACTCCGTCAGGAGTCTCTGCCTGCTCTCAGCGCGGACGATATTCTGGTTGAGACGATCTGTTCAGCCATCAGCGCGGGCACGGAGATGCTCGTCTATCGCGGACAATTCCCGCGCGAAATAAATTCAGTTGACGCGATCAGCAGCGGGCTTCATTATCCGACTGCTTACGGCTACGCCTGTGCCGGACACGTGATCGAGATCGGCTCTCGCGTGGACCCGAAATGGGCTGGCCGTTTAATTTTTTCCTTCCAACCCCACGTCTCTCACTTCGTCACCACCACCGATTGCCTGATCCCGATCCCCGAGAACATTTCACCTGAAACCGCCTGCTTCCTTCCGAACATGGAAACCGCCGTGAATGTGGTTCAGGATGCCGCGCCGATTCTCGGTGAGCGCGTTTTGGTTTTAGGTCAGGGTGTAATTGGTTTGCTGACAACTTCTCTGCTCAGTGAATTTCCGCTTGAATGTTTGATTGCAGCAGATTGTTATGAACTGCGGCGAAATGCGTTGAAAGTCGAAGGTCAAAAGTCAAAGGTTATAAAGCTCGATCCCGGTCAATCCGATTTTCATGGACAAGCCAAAAAACATCTCAGTGGCGGCGCAGACTTGACTCTCGAACTGAGTGGCTCCCCCTCCGCGCTCGATGATGCCATTGCGCTGACTCGCTTTTCAGGACGCATCGTCATCGGCTCGTGGTATGGAGAGAAATGTGCGCCCATTGATTTGGGCCACAGCTTTCACCATTCGCGCATCAAATTGATCTCATCACAAGTCAGCACCATCGCACCAGAGTTGTCCGCGCGCTGGGACAAGTCGCGTCGCTTCGACGTGGCTTGGAAAGCTTTGGAAAGAATCAAACCCGAGAAGTGGATCACGCACCGCTTCCCCATCGAAGAAGCCAGTAAGGCTTACGATTTGGTTGATAAAAATCCACAAGAGACGATTCAAATTATCTTCAATTACACCTGAAACCTGACACTTGAAACCGGAGAACTGAAATGTACACTCTCGCCGTCCGCCGTGATTTTATTGCCCGTCACTTTTTGATCGGCGGGGATTGGGGCTCTGAGAATTTCCCCAATTCACATCATTACATTCTTGAACTGCGCCTCAAAGGGGAGCAACTCGACCAGCACGGCTATTTGTGTGATATTGTGGATGTTGAAAAACATCTCGACGAAATCATTGGTTATTATCGCGATCAGATGCTAAACGAAAAACCAGAATTCACCGGGCTGAATCCGAGCATTGAGCATTTCTCGCGGATTCTGGCAGCTTCGCTGAACGAAAAGATCAAAGCAGAAAATATATGCACGCTCAAAGTCGTCCTGTGGGAAAACGAAAGTGTATGGGCAGCATATACGGTTCAAAGGTTGGAAGGTTGAAAAGTTGGAAAGTTAACTTGCAAACCTGCCAGCCTTCAAACTTTGGACCTTAATGAAAATCGGTCTCGTCATTTACGGCTCGCTCGACACTGTAAGCGGCGGATATTTGTATGATCGCAAGCTGGTCGAATATCTGCGCGCAAAGGGAGACGCTGTAGAAATCATTTCATTGCCCTGGCGCAACTACGCCGCGCACCTCACGGACAATTTTTGGTTTCGCATGTGGAGTCCGGGAGCTCGTTCCCGCACCGGACAGCAAGCTGCCCAACTCCAAAAATATGACATTCTTATTCAAGATGAGCTCAATCACCCTTCGCTCATCGGCGCAAATCGTGGACAGCATCCGTACCCTATTTTGAGTCTCATCCACCATTTGCGATGCTCCGAACTACGGCCAACATGGCAAAATATTTTTTATCGCCTCATCGAGAAAAAATACCTGCAAAGCGTGGATGGATTTATTTTCAACTCACAAACGACAAAGAGGGCGGTCAATGGATTAATGGTCAATGAAAAGGAATCCATCGTTGCCAATCCGCCGACTGATCAATTCGGGG
>JAKBYW010000180.1:0-5165 GCA_021840275.1 Chloroflexota bacterium
TTGCTGGCGCTGGTTTTGATTGTCCCTGTCTGGGGTGCGCTGACTGTTATTATCGAGAGGAAGAAGAATGCCAGGAAATAATGAGATCATTTGCATTCACATGTGGGTCACAGGCCGCGTGCAGGGCGTTGGCTTTCGCGCCCACGTGGAGTATCACGCGCGACAAATTGGCGGTGTTACCGGTTGGGTAAGAAATGTCGGCTATGATGTTGTTGAAGTTTTGGCAGAGGGGGAGCGAAGTTCTGTGGAAAGATTTTCCGAGCTGGTAAAACAGGGTCCGCGCGGTGCGTATGTAAGCGAATCACGCTTGGAAGAAGAAGCACCAACAGGCGAGTTTTCTGAGTTTAGTGTCAGGCGAAGTTTATAACGTTTCGATATTCAAGTGTTCGAAATCTATTTCAGGCTGGCCTTCTTCTGCCGGATAAGTCAGCCAGGTCAAAAACTCAGTATTCCCCTTAGGCCCCAACAACGGACTGCGAATTAATCCGCGCACGGCAAAACCTTCAGTTTGTGCGAAGGTCAGCACATGCTGCAAAACCTGTTTGTGAATATCCGGGTCGCGGATCACGCCGCCACCGTGCGCTACGTCTTTTTTCCCAGCCTCGAATTGGGGCTTTATAAGAGCAACGACATTCCCCATCCCTTTGCCCCTTTCCCCTTCAAGGGTTAGGGGACTAGGGGATAAAGAGAACCAATTACTTACGACTGGCAGAAGGATGCGCAATGAAATAAACGAAGCATCGATCGTGATGATCGAAACCGGCTCCGGTAGCGACTTCACAAAACGCGCATTGGTCGATTCCATCACGACCACGCGCGGATCGTTGCGTAATTTCCAATGCAGAATGCCTTTGCCTACATCGATCGTGTATATTTTCGCCGCGCCGCGTTGCAGCATGCAATCGGTGAAGCCGCCGGTCGAGGCGCCCACGTCGGCGCAGACGCGTCCATTCAAGTCGAGGCCAAAGGCTTCGATGGCGGCATCCAGCTTTTCGCCGCCGCGCGACACAAAGCGCGGCCCCCGCTCTACGTCCAGGCGCGCGGCGGGATCAACGGACGTTGCGGGCTTGAGCGCAACTTGATCGTCCACACGGACTTGTCCGGCCATGATCAAGGCCTGAGCTTTGGCGCGCGATTCGGCCAATCCGCGTTCGACGATGAGCAAATCCAATCTGACCTTTGGCATAAGGGTATTGTAATTCGATATTTGGCAATTCGACACTCGGCGCTCGAATTATCAAATATCAACTATCGAATCTCGAATATCGAGTGTAAAATAGTCCCATGTTTCGCGCCCTGCTCAAAACAATGCGTCCGCGCCAGTGGACAAAAAATGTTTTCATCTTTGCCGCGCTGGTATTCGATAAACAATTCTTCATCGCCGCGTCGTTCCTGAAAACGCTGGCTGGATTTGCTCTGTTTTGCCTGGTCTCATCGTCGGTTTACATCTTCAACGATCTGGCTGACATCGAAGCTGATCGCAAACATCCTGAAAAAAAGAACCGGCCGATTCCGTCTGGAAAACTTCCGGCCAGTGTTGCGTGGACGGCGGGAATTGTTTTGGTTGTGGTCACGCTTGGAATCGGTTACTGGCTTTCGCCCGCCTTCGCAGCCGTGATGGGCGCATACTTTCTGCTTAACCTTGCCTATTCAAAGTGGCTCAAGCACATCCCGATCCTCGACGTGCTGATCATCGCAGCGGGGTTCGTCCTGCGCGTCGGAGCGGGCGTGACGCTGATTCATGTTGAACGTTTTTCGCCATGGCTTTACGTGGTGATGACTTTGCTTTCGCTCTTCCTCGGCTTTGGAAAACGCCGCGCCGAACTTGCGCTTCTCGAAAGCGGCGCCGGTTCGCATCGCAAAGTTTTGGAAGGTTACACCATTCCGCTTCTCGATCAATACATCATGATCGTCTCCGGCACGACTATCGTCGCATATTCGCTTTATACTTTTTCGGCGCCGAACGTGCCCGCCAATCACAGCATGATGCTTACGATCCCGTTTGTGGTCTATGCCATCTTCCGCTATCTTTATTTAATTCATGTGGAACAACAAGGCGGCGCGCCTGAAGATATTTTGATCACCGACCGTCCTTTCCAAATCGCGATGATCTTGTGGGCGCTGGTCGTGCTGGTTGTATTTTATTTATCGTGAAAGCCTCCGCCCCCGGAAAGATTATTTTATTTGGTGAGCACGCCGTCGTTTATGGACGGCCCGCGCTGGCTGTGCCGGTGACTCAGGTTCATGCGGATGTCGAAATTGTAGACTCTTCCCGCGCTGGAATCTGGATCGAAGCCCCGGACATTGATCTTCACGCCGAGCTGAATGCGCTTCCATCCGACCATCCGCTGGCCTCCGTTATTCATAACCTTTTCGCCCCCCTTTCATCCCCCCATTTTCGAGAATCGAAAATGGGGGGACAGAGGGGGGTGGAAATAAAAATCACTTCGACGATTCCCGTCGCATCCGGACTCGGCTCCGGCGCGGCGGTGACTATCGCTTTAATTCGCGCACTTTCTTCTTTTCTCTCTCTCCCATTATCAGACGAACAAATTAATACCTTCACTTACGAGATCGAAAAACTCCATCATGGCACACCATCCGGAATCGATAACACGGTCATCACTTATGCAAAGGCTGTATACTTTGTCAAAGGTCAACCGATTGAAATCATCAAAGTCGGCGCGCCATTCACCATCGTTATAGGCGACACGGCACAGGCCGCGCCGACCAAAGAATCCGTTGGCGATGTCCGCAAGTTGTGGGATGTGGATAAAGTGCGATGGGAAAAAGTGTTCGATAAAGTTGGAGAAATTACAAGGCAAGCAAAAGAGAGAATAGAGAATGGAGAATGGGAGGGACTCGGAAAATTGATGAATCAAAATCATGCTTTGCTTCAAGAAATGACAGTCTCTTCACCGGAGCTGGATAAACTTGTCGAAACGGCGCGGAGCGCGGGCGCGTTGGGAGCAAAATTATCGGGCGGCGGGCGCGGAGGCAATATGATCGCGCTGGTCAAACCAGATTTGGCGGAAGCCGTTTCGAGCGCGCTGAAAGAAGCGGGCGCACAGCGCGTCATCATCACAAGAGTGGAGTAAAAATGTCGAACAACACAGCAGATGTTATCATCATCGGCGCGGGAGTTCACGGTGCGAGCCTGGCTTTTCATCTGGCGCAGCGCGGCGTGAAAGCATTGATCCTTGAAAAGAAATTTGTCGCAGCAGGCGCGACCGGCCGTTCGAGCGGACTCGTCCGCATGCATTACGATGTGCGCCAGGATTCAGAACTGGCATGGGCTTCGTTTAATTATTTCCGCAACTGGAAGGAAATGGTCGGCGGTGACTCAGGGTTTCGCCGCACGGGATTTTTACAATTCGTTGCGCCGGAAGATGTGGACAAGATGGCGGCCAATGTGAAGATGCATCAGGAGATCGGCATTCCTGCCATGCTCATCAAAGCCGACGATGTGAAACGGCTCGCGCCGACTTTTGCGACCGACGATATCGAACTGGCGGCCTTCGAGCCCGAGTCCGGTTACGCCGACCCGACCGGCACGGCCAATGCATTTATCAACACCGCAAAAGAAAAGGGCGCGCGGCTGATCCAGGATTGCGCGGTAACGAATATCATCGCGGATAGCAAAGTGAAAGGCGTGCAAACTTCACAGGGAGATTTTTTTGCACCAGTCATCGTCAACGCGGCGGGCGCCTGGGCGGGCAAGCTCAATCAACTCGCCGGGCTTGATCTGCCATACGATACATGGCGACACGACACGATGTTCGTGGCGCGCCCGCGCCAGGTCGGGCCGGATCATCCGACCGTGATCGATTTCAGCAACGAAATGTATTTCCGCCCCGACGCGGGAAATTTAACATTGGTCGGACTCGAAGATGGAAATCCGCTCGGCGAATCGCCGGACAACGACACCGACCACGCCAAAAGCGGATTCGTCGAACGCGGCATTGACCGCATCTGTAAGCGCGTGCCCGTCATGGAAAACGGCGGACTGCACTCCGCGCATGGCGGGTACGACGGCATCACGCTTGACCAACATCCCATGCTTGGACAAATCGGTCCGGATGGTTTTTATCTTGATTGCGGACACAGCGGCACCGGCTTCAAGATTTCCCCGGCGGTCGGCCTGTGCATGTCTGAGTTAATTTTGGACGGTAAAGCCAAAGCGGTTGATATTTCCATTTACAGGCCGCAAAGATTCGCAGAGAAAAAGTTGATCGTTGGCGAACATCCTTACAGCAGTATTTGGAGATAAAGCGAATCTTCCGAAGTCTATGAGACTTCGGAAGATTCGCTTTACACAGAAACTACAATTGACCTCTTTCATAAGTTTTCGTAGGGCGGATTTGCAACCCGCCAAAACCTGTGTATTGAGGATGATTTTCTTCATCCAATATTTATCCAAGCAAGCCTTGAACCATTTCTCTTTGCCCTTTAGCGACTACTCCGCTGGCGCGAAGAACCCTTCGGGTTTCGATACGGCGGAAGAACACCGCCTACTCAACCCTCAAGGCGGCATACCAGCACTGTCAACGCTTCGACACTTCCTTTGGCCGCAGGACAATGCCTGCGGGACGATTTAACTGACAATGAAACACATTCCATTAATTTGTCGGTTTATGGGCTGGGAGGCAGATTAAAATAACCGCACGTCTGTGCGATGACCTCCGAGCGAATTTGAACCAACTCAGGAAACTCATAGAAAAAGTTGATCTTCTGTTCAGCCACAGTGTCCCCGGCCGGTTTGGGAGACAGCACGAAATTCATCCAGCTTTCTGCAATGTCTTCATGCGCGGCGGTTGCGGCATATTCACTGACAAAATCTCCCTGATGTGCGTGGTAGAAAGTCTCCAGTCCGCTCTTGACCGCGGCCGGATCGCTCTGGGACGCGATCGCGTGCCACTCGTCATAGATACCGCTCCAGAAGCGTTCAAAAAAGAGCTGAAGATACGAATCCGGCCGACTGCACCCGGGATCCTTGAAATAGCGCGGGCAGTTGCCAGCATCCAGTTGATAATCAAGCTGGTTGATGTTCAAAGTAAGCATATGGCCGAATTCATGCAGGAGCGTCGAAGTAAATTGCCGTTCATTGGCAAAATCGGCCAGGTCAACCAGGAGCGACCACTTTTCGGTAGTTGAGTTTTCATCCC
>JAKBYW010000181.1:0-5158 GCA_021840275.1 Chloroflexota bacterium
ACCAGCACGACGATGGCAACGCTCGATCCGGAAAAGGCGCGGCGCTGCACTTCATTTTCTCGACGGGTGATCGCACTCAGTCCGAGGATCATGAGCAGACTGAAGAAGGCAACTGCCACCAACTCGCCAAATCCGCGCCGCGCATATTCAGAGTAGGTGTAGCCGTCGATATGAATGTTGGACTGACCGCCGAAGAAATATCGGAACTGGATAAAAACGAAGGCGGCAAACAACACGGTCACACTGCCCAGCACAATGGCGGACTCGGTGAAACCGAGCAGTTGACTGATCAGCGGCTTATCTTCTCCGATCAATTTCTCGTCTTGACTTTGCATGGCGGCATGGAGAAAGACTCCAGCCAGCAAATACGCGCCGATGAGAATGTAGATAAACCGGAAAATGTATTCGGGCAAATTCTCCAGCTTGAAGAGTTTGATGAACATGTCGAGTTGCTGGCTGAAGATGGCATCGGCGGAGGCCAACAGGGCGGCGAAGATTGCCAGCACAGGCAATGCGATGACGATGCCGCGCACCACCGGCCAAAGATTTCGTTTCGGCGCAGTCGCCCCACTCTCGGCTTGTTCGCGTTTTATTTCAGCATTGAAAGTCAACGGCCTCGCCATCATGCTGGCTATTAATTTGAAAAAGCCGGAAACATAATCCGAGAGGCTGTACATGCACCAGCGCCCGCCGAGATAAGTCATGGCGAGAACAGCCATCAGAAAAAGTGTGAACAGCGCAGCCAGAAAAACCGTCAGCGGCTCGGCGCGGATAAAGGTCACAGCGTCGAAAAACAAGATGAGCGGAATCAGCCACAGGGTCCCGCGTGCCGCGTGCTTTTCATCCCTCCACAAAAGGAAGAAGCCGCCCGCGAGACACAATAAGGTAAAGATCGTGAAGTTGATTCCGGCGGGTCTCTTCCAAAAGAGAAAATCAAACAGCCAGCCAAGAGCAATGGTAATGATCCAGAGCAGGTTCGGGTTTTTCTTCATCGATCATCTCCTCAACAAATTTCCCGCAGGATAGCAGAGTGGCGCTTTCGGAGTCTCTCAAAGGCTATCATGTTTTTTCGTGTTCAAACAGTGGCATTGCAAATTAATGGCAGATAAATACGCCTAAATACGCCTATTGACATCCAATTCAAGCTATGTGATACTCTCGGTATTGTTCAGGGCGGATCAACAACTCAAAGCCATCCTAATGAAAGGAGGAGGTGATGTCTAACATGGATAGTAGTATCAAACCCAGCGCTGTGGCATCCCTCCTCAAGTAACAGGCAGGAAGTTCACCTGCACCTTCGGGAAGCCACAGCGCCCACGAGTGCCATCCTTTCGGATGGCACTCTGGTTTAATTCTAGAGGATCTTTGTTTTCTTTTCACTGCGTACTTCTCCCAGGCAGCAACTCCGTCGTCAATCTCCATTTGTTCGGAATCAACAAATCCTCGGCAGCATCTCGCCTGCCAGCATATCCACCACACGGGTGCTGCCGAGCGCGGTCTTGAGCAGGACGCGTCCTTTAGGTTCGGCGGTCACTTCGCCGATGATGACCGCCCCTTCGCCGCAGCGGGTCTTCTGCATGGCGGCAAGAACTTTCTCCGCGTCTTCTCGCGCCACGAACGCGACCAGTTTGCCTTCGTTCGCCACGTACAGGGGATCGAAGCCCAGCATCTCACACGCCGCGTTGACTTCGGGATGAACGGGAATGGCCTGTTCGTTCAACACAACATTGACCTGGGATTGAGCAGCGATCTCGTTGAGCGTGGTTGCCAGTCCGCCGCGCGTGGGATCGCGCAGCACGTGGATGTTATTGCTCACATCCAGCATGGCTTCGATCAAGTGATTGAGCGGAGCCACATCGCTTTGCAAGCTGGATTGGAATCCCAGTTCGCCGCGCGCGCCAAGCACTGCAATGCCGTGATCACCGATCGTGCCGGACAAAATAACGGCGTCGCCAGGTTTGGCGTTTGCACCACTGACACTGACCCCATCGCGCACCACGCCCACGCCCGCCGTGGTAATGTAGAGTCCATCCGCTTTGCCCTTTTGCACAACCTTGGTATCGCCCGCCACGATCTGCACGCCTGCTTCCTCGGCAGCCTGTCTCATGGACTCGATCACGCGCTGGAGCGTGTCCATTTGAAGACCTTCTTCGAGAATAAAGCCCGCCGTCAGATATAACGGCTTTGCGCCCAGCATCGCCACATCATTGACCGTGCCACATACGGCCAGTTTGCCGATGTCCCCTCCGGGGAAGAACAACGGCCAGACCACATGCGAGTCCGTGCTGATGGACAGCTTTTGACGCAAGCCAGGCTCGACCAGCGCTGCGTCATCTCCCGCCTGCAAAGCGGGATTCTGGAACGCAGGCAAAAAGGCTTTCTGAATCAACTGATGACTCATGCGTCCGCCCGCGCCGTGTCCCATCACGATTTGCTCATTATGCGGAAGCGGCGGCGCACACACTGCGCCTTCGATGTTGACAGTTTCGTCGCTCATGATGTCACACTTTGACCCTTCAACTCAACGCGTCCGTACCGGTAATACGCCGCGCACGCGCCCTCAGATGAGACCATCGTTGCACCGAGCGGATTTTCAGTTGTGCATTCCTTTCCAAAGGCAGGACAATCGAATGGCTTTTTCAATCCCTGCAGGATCTGTCCCGCGATACAAAGCGGAGATTCTTCCGACTGAATCGTTCCCACATCGAAACGCTTCTCTGCGTTGAAGTCATCAAACTCGGGCCGCAAACACCAGCCACTCATGGGAATCATTCCAATGCCGCGCCATTTGCGGTCACATTCCATGAAGACCTTGTGGATCGCCGCCTGGGCAGGTTTCAGCCCTTCAAAAGTCACAGCACGCTGATAGGCGTTTGCAACTTCCACCTGGCCTGCTTCGAGCAATTGCACCGTCTTCAAAATTCCCTGCACGATGTCGAGCGGCTCAAAGCCTGTCACCACCATCGGGGTCTGGAACTTCTCCGCCAGCGGCGGATATTCGTGATAACCCATCACCGCATTGACATGTCCCGCCAACAAAAATCCCTGCACGCGATTATGCGGCGAATCCAAAATGGCGCTGATGGCAGGCGGCACGCGCACATGCGAAACCAAAATGGAAAAGTTCTTCAAGCCGAGTCGCTGCGCCTGCAGCACGCTCATCACGTTCGGCGGCGCAGTCGTCTCGAATCCAATCGCAAAGAAAACCACCTGCTTGTCTGGGTTTTTCTCTGCGAGAGCAACTGCATCCAGCGGCGAATAGACCACGCGCACATCCCCGCCTTGAGCCTTGACCGAGAATAAGTCGTGATGCGAACCGGGCACGCGCAGCATGTCGCCGTACGAGCAGAAGATCACATCCGGGCGGGATGCAATTGCCAGCGCCTTGTCGATCAGTTCCAGCGGCGTCACACAAACGGGACAGCCCGGCCCGTGCACCAGCTCGATCTCAGGCGGGAGCAGCTGATCGATCCCGTGCCGAACGATGGCGTGCGTCTGCCCGCCGCAGATTTCCATCATCGTCCACGGACGCGTCACGGCGCGGCGGATCTCTTCGATCACGCCCTTCACCAGCACCGCATTACGATACTCGCTGACGTACTTCATGGCGCTGTCCTTGGCCCCAAATTTTCCTCAACGCTGCCGATCTGCCTCAGCAAATCCAGTGTCTCCATTGCTTCCGATTCACTCAACAAGCTGATCGCAAAACCCACGTGGATCAAGCAGTAATCTCCCACCTGCGCTTCGGGCACATAATCGAGGCAAGCCTCACGGAAGATTCCGCCGAAATCCACTTTGGCTATCTTCAACCCGGCCTTCTCATTGATCTCAACGATTTTTCCAGGTACACCTAAACACATTTCAACCTCTCAATCTGGATGCCGCGATTGCGGCTTGTCCCAACGAGAGCCCGCCATCATTCGTCGGCACCTCTCGATGTATATATACTTTGAAATCATCATTCTTCAATAGTGACAAAGTTCGTCCTAATAAGGTGAGATTCTGCCAGACTCCGCCAGACAAAACGACTGATCGAATCCCCGTTTCCCCACTGATTTTCTTGACCGTTTCCCGCACCGACTCTGCCAGACCATTATGGAAGCGCGCCGAAATTCTCGGGATGGAAACTCCTGCCAGCACATCTTTGACCAACGCTTCTACAACGCCTCTTACCTGGACTTCGGCCTGATTCTGTCCGAACAGGTACATCTCCATCTCAGCCGAATCCGCCAACGCCTCGAACTCGATGGCGGCCTGCCCCTCGTAATTGACTTTTTGTCTCACGCCCGCCAGCGCCGCAGCCGCGTCGAACAGACGGCCCATGCTGGAAGTCTGCGGTGTATTGATCTTTTTCTCAAGCTGCGTCCGCAAAATGGTTCGATCATCTGCGCAAAATTCTTTTACCGATTCAAGCCGTTCATCCCATTCCATGCCAAGCGACCAAAGCAAAGCCAGCGCCGTGCGAGCCGGCTTCTTGATGGCCGCATCACCGCCCGGCAACGGGAAATATTCAAGATGCGCGGCGCGCTGATAATTTTTGTAATCGGCGACCAGAAATTCCCCGCCCCAGATCGCGCCATCTTCGCCGTAGCCCGTGCCATCGAAAGACACACCGATTATAGATTCAGTCAATCCATGCTCGGCCATGCAAGACGCAACGTGCGCGTGGTGGTGTTGAACTGCAAAGGTCGGGATATTTTCACGCTCGGCACGTTCCATTGCATAGCGTGTTGCCAGATAATTCGGATGCATGTCATACGCAATGGCTTCAGGTTTGACGCGGAATAATTTCTCGAAATGTTCCACGCCCTGCTCGAAGGATTGCAGCGTTTCGTAATTTTCCATGTCGCCGATATGATGGCTCAGGAAAGCATAATTTTTATTGGTGATGCAAAATGTATTTTTTAATTCCGAACCTGCCGCCAAAATTTGCGGAACGTCAAAAGGTAGTTTTACAGGGAATGGAGAATATCCGCGTGAACGGCGAATTGGGTAAATAACTTTTCGGTGGTCGAGTAGGCGGCGTTGGTTGAGTAGCGTATCTTGCATATCAAAACCTGCCGCCGTATCGAGACCATTTGTAGCGCGTAATTCGTAATCCGCAAAAACCCTCGCCACCGAATCATCGCAGCGAATATGAATATCGCGGTCGTGCATC
>JAKBYW010000182.1:0-5155 GCA_021840275.1 Chloroflexota bacterium
CCGAGTTTGAAGTCGAAATCCAATTCCTGAAGCGAGTTGATCACGCGGTCGCGTTCGGCCATCAGGGTGGATGCTTCCTGAGAGTCTTCTGTGACGCGGCGGACGCGTTTGTTCATCAGCGGCGCGGCCAGATATAAGCCGACACCTATGAGCAGGGCGAGAAGTATAAGAATTGCGCCGATGTCCATGTCCGCTCCTATTTCAGCAATGGGTCAATGATGGATTGAATGTCGGCCACCGATGTGAACGGGCCGATCTGAACGTATTGAAGCACGCCATTCTGATCGATGAAGTAAGTCTCCGGCACGCCTTTGATGCGGAACATCTGCGATATTTTTGTGCCGAGATCGGGACCATTGGAGAAGGTGATGCCAAATTTTTTGAGATAAGCGCGCGCTTCAGGTTCGGTGTCCACATAGTCCACGCCGATGAAGACCACCTTGCCATCGCCTTTATAAAGTTCCCAGGCTTTTTCGAGATCGGCAGCTTCCTGTTCGCAGGGTTTGCACCATGAAGCCCAGAAGTTGACCACCACCACCTTGCCGCTCAGGTCTGAAAGCTTTACCTGGTTGGCGCCGTTGTATTCATAACCGCTGAACAGAGTCAGAGTCAATTGGTTGATCTTGTCGCCTTTTTGCACCTGTCCCTGTTGGGCGCGATTGAGCCCAACTGCAACCAGCACGAGCAGTGCGACCAACAGAGTCCAAACGATGATCTGTGCCCAGATCGGGACGCCGCGGCGCGGGGCCGTTTCTTTGATTTCATTCATAACATTCTCCTGATGCCAGCTCCCTGCGCCGAGGACGGCGGCTTGCCTGCGCCAGTGCCGCAGGCACAGGTGAGCATTGATTATTTTCTTTTCTTTAACTCTTCTTCCAATCGCGCGACGTATTCATCCTTCGGCGCTTCAATCTCGGACCCGGTAGCGGCTGAGGCTTTCGACGACTTTGTCCACGCTCGCAGCGCGCGGAAAAGTATGAAGGCTCCTGCCAATATAATGAGGGGAGGTAGGACATATATCAGCCAATTCAATCCGGTGGCAGGCGGTTCGCCCACCACGCGCACGCCATACTGGTCAATGAAATATTGTTTGATCTGATCTTCCGTCCAACCCTGAGAGAGCTGCTGGCGGATCAGGTCGCGCCACTGGCGGCAAGCCTCGGTAGGACATACATCCAACGGCGTATTCTCGCAGACCGGACAGTATAACTGGTGCGCAATGCGATTGACTTCATCGTCGGTGGGCGTTGGGTTTTGCGCCAGCGCGGGGCGATAAATTTGACTCGCTATGAAAAAGGCGAGCGCAATTGCAAGTAAGACGAAGAACGTAATGCGTAAGTTTTTGTTGCTGAGTTTGAATTCCATGAGTATTTCCTTTTTACTCGTTACGCATTACCGGTTAATCCGCTGCACTGGTTTGATGCGCTCGTTGTGAACGAGCAGTCACCAGTTCGGCTTCGCGTTCCGGCCAGGCGGCAATCAGGATACCGAAGATGAACAGGATGCTGCCGATCCACAGCCAATTGATCAACGGGTTAATGAAGACCTTGAATGGCGCCAGATTCGCCGATGAGCCTTCCCAATTCACCAGGATCACATAAACATCACCTTTGAGTGTGCTATATAAACCGGGGATGGTCATTGGCTGTCCATCAGGGTAAACGTCATAGCGTGGATACAAGACTGTCAAGAACTTGCCATTTTCGGAGAGACTGATCTCGGCGCGGTTGACATAACGTTCCTCTTGTCCATTCACCATGTTGGGGAATTGCTTGAGATCGTTGAAAGTCAATGTGTAATCGCCGATGCTTATGGATTGTCCCTGCGACAGGCTTTGCTGGGTATCGATCTGGAAGACATTGATGCCGAGAATGCCGATGGCCATCAACATCATGCTGACATGAATCACATAGCCGCCATAGCGCCGGCGGTTGCGTCCCACCAGAGTCCACAGAGCGAGGAGGAAGTTTTCGTTTTGAGACTTCATGCGCGCCAAGGTTGCGCGCCAGAACTCAACCAAAGTCACCAATAAGACGAAGGCGATCAGGAAGAAGCCGGTCAGCGCGATGGCGTTCTTTGTATATGTGAAGAACAGAATCACAGTAATGACAAGCGCGGCCACCGCAGATTTCCATAAAGCGCGGCCCAGAGTGGTTAGCGTTGAATGTCCCCAGGCAGAGAGTGGGGCGATGCCCATCAGGAACATCAAGCCAGCGAAAAGCGGTCCGGTGGCTCTCAGGTAGAACGGCGGGCCAACTGTAATCTTTTGTCCGGTGACGAGTTCAGAGATAAGCGGAAAGATCACACCCCAGAAGCATACAACCAGTATGCTCATAAAGAGCAGGTTGTTGAGCAGGAATAAGGCCTCGCGCGAGAGCATGGATTTCATCTCAGTCTCGCCGCGCAGTTCAGGCCAGCGATAGATCACCAGTGCAATGGATGTAATGAAAGTGATGCCGATGAACGCAAAGAAGGCCGGGCCGATCGCGCTTTGGGCGAAGGCGTGTACCGATGACAGCACGCCGGAACGGGTCAGGAATGTTCCGAAGATGACCAGCGCATAAGTCAGGATGATCAGGATCATATTCCAGTGCTTGAGCATTCCACGTTTTTCCTGGATCATGACGGAATGCAGGAAAGCGGTTCCGGTCAGCCAGGGCATGAGGGCCGCGATCTCGACAGGGTCCCAGCCCCAGAAGCCGCCCCAGCCAAGCACATCATAAGCCCAGCGGCTGCCGAGTACGAGACCGGCAGACAGGAATAGCCATGCTACCAATGTCCAGCGGCGGGTAATGCGAATCCAACGATCATCGGTGCGGCCAGTGATGAGGGCAGCCATTGCGAAGGCATAGGGGATTACAAAGGATACAAAGCCGAGGTACAACATCGGCGGATGGATGATCATGCCGGGATGGCGCAGCAATGGATTGAGACCATTCCCATCGGCCGGTAGGGGAACAGGAGTTGTCCCGATCGGTTGGAACATGGCCTTGACAACCTGTCCGGCCTTATCAAACCACATGAAGGCAAAGGGATTCTCGTAGAAAACCGCCAGGCCAATGAAAAAGGCCGTTGTAATGGAAGTGACCACAATCACCCACGGCAGGAATTCGCGGTCGCGGTCCCATTTACGGAGGGTGACCAGCGAAGCGAAGGCCGACATGAGCCATGACCAGAAGACGAGTGAACCGGCTTGTCCGCCCCACCAGGCGGTAATCTTAAGGTAGGTCGGCATACTGCGGCTGGTCACTTCATAAACAAACGAAACTTCAAAGTGATTGGTGACGAGCAGATAGATCAAACAGGCGGCAGATAGTGTAATGAGGGGCCACAGCAACAACATGGCGCGCCGCGCAGACTCGACGATGGCGGCCGATTTTTTTCGGTCACCATAAATAGCCGCGCCCACACTATACAACGCGACAAAAAAAGCAACCACTAAAATACCATAACCAATTTCAGCGAGCATAGATATCTCCTACTGGGGACTTGAAACAAAACCTGACAGGCCTCCTGTCAGGTTTTGTAATATTAGTTGGCTGTCTGCGATGGTACGGCGTCTTGATATTTGGTTGGACATTTAAGCAGAAGTTCATCGGCATGGAAAACGCCATCCGAACCCAACTGGCCGGTCATGATAGCCTGGGCCTCATTCTTGAGCAGGTCAGGTTTGGGACCGCTGTAAACCACTTTGATGCGCGCCCGGTTCGGGTCGATGACTGCCGCGTGTAAAACGGTGGCCAGTCCGCCCTGCGCCTCGACCTGATTGTTGTCGCCTGTTACGTGGGCAATTTGAAAACTCAGCGTCAAGGTCTTTGGATCATATTGGATGGTATCGCCGACAACTGCGCCGGAGAGACGCACGTTCTGCCCGACAATGCTCGCGCCTTTGGCGTTGAGTTCGTCAACGGTCATAAAGTATTCAGCGCTGGCCTGTGTGGATGAGAAGATCAGGTAAATGACCGCACCCAAGATCAACAAGCCGCCGATGATGAATTTCGTACGTCCCATGGGGAACCTCCGAGGATTGATTGAAGAAAATATTATAACAGTCTCATTCTACATGATGACATTAATGAATGCTGAAAATTGCTCAGACATTTGTCACGAAACCCACCTGATTCTATCCCATTTATATTATGAAAAAGCAAATCTGAGATGTGAAATGAGTTCGAAATTTTTATATCTGCCAACCTGAAAATTGTGACTTTTGTCATGTAAGTTTGCCTCGATTTTAACTTGTGATTAATGTTACTAAAGCGTACAATCTTGCTTGTATACCCCTGATTTAGAAAATTTACCCTTTTGTGGAGGAGGTGTCTCGGCAAGAACTTAGTACGGAAAAACAAGTTGTAACCCAATGATTAGGAGAATGCAAAAATGTCTTTCAAAAAGATGCTCGTTTTGATGGGTGTGTTGATTGCCGCAGCGGCTGTTCTGTCAGCCTGCGGCGGTAATGCAACCACCCCTGCAACAACAACCCAGAGTGCAACCCCTGTTGCCCAGCCCACTCTGGAAGTTCCGAACATGGATGCCTTTTTAAGCTCAGGCCACGCGAAAACTGACGCGGAAGCTTTCAACCACTGGAACAAGGCTAACCCCGCCGAGGTCCCGACTTCCTGTGCCAAGTGCCATACCAGCGCCGGTTTCCAGGATTTTGTGGCGAATGGCAAGGTTACTGCCGCGGTGCCCGCACCTCAGGGCACATTCACCTGCACGACCTGCCATAATGACAAAGCCGCCGCTCTGACATCCGTCACTTTCCCCTCCGGAAAAGTTGTAGACACTTCCGAGGAAGGCGAAGCACTTTGCATGACCTGCCACCAGGGACGCGAGTCCAAGGTCAGCGTTGATAAGAAGATCGCTGATTTCAAAGTTACCGATGTCGATGCTGTGGTCGCTCCGATCACGGATGCAAGCGGTAAGAAAACCAGCTTTGGTTTTATCAACGTTCACTATTTTGCTGCCGGTGGTACGCTGTACGGTTCCCAGGCCCAGATGGGTTATGAGTACGACGGCAAAGTCTACGATCCCAAGTTCCGCCATGTAAATGGCATGGATACCTGCGTTGCCTGCCACAATCAACATGCAACCACGGTTCGTGTTGACAAATGCGCCGAATGCCATACGAACGTCAAGACCGTTGACGATCTCA
>JAKBYW010000183.1:0-5138 GCA_021840275.1 Chloroflexota bacterium
TCTTGAAGATAGGGAGCGTCTTCAGTGAAGATGGCAGGGGAATGCATGCCGAGTTCACCGAATAGTTCGTAATGTTGCAGGCCGAGGCGGACAGTCCAGCCGCCGCCGCGGGAGAGTCCGCCCAGAGCGCGATGAGTGCGGTCAGTGAAGGTGCGGTAGTGTCCATCAATATACGGAATAACCACGTTAATCACACGATCTCCAAAACCCGGCCCCGCATTCAAATTCCAGTAGCGATCATCGGGAAAAACAATGATGAATGGTTTGGCTTTGCCTGACAGGATTAAATTATCCGTTGCGGTGGCCGCACCCAGACGTACCCACTGGTCGTCAATGTAAGTTTGTCCGTGAAGGAGATAAAGGACGGGATAATGCTGATAGATTTTGACAGCATAGCACGGCGGAAGGTAGATCAAAAATTGTTGCGGTGGATTTGTTGTGTTGACTACGCCATTGTCCACGCGGCCGGGCTGGCTGAGACAGGTCAACGGCGTGGAGGTCGGAATGGGCGTGGCGGTTGGAGTAGTCGTGGCTGTGGAGGTTGGCGGGATAATTGTCGGTGTGGGTGTCGGCTGGTTTGACGGCGAGCAGGCTGAAAGTCCGAAAAGAAGCGAAAGAGTAAAGATGATGCGAAGATGAGTCATTGAGTCCTGTGCTTGACGGTTGGTAATCCTTCGCATTATACTCGTCCCGCTACGGGGTGTAGCACAGCTGGCTAGCGCGCTTGCTTTGGGAGCAAGAGGTCGGCGGTTCGAATCCGCCCACCCCGACACGAATTGGTCGGCGTTTTCCCCATTGAGGGGATGGTACGAATCCGCCCACCCCGACCACATTACTGCCGCCGGGAGAACCTCGGCGGCTTTATGCTAAAATGGGACAGAGGGCTTATGCAGAAATTTGATGGAGTAGTTGAAGCGGTTCGTTATAAAAGCGGAAAGATCGATGTAGTGCGCGCCTATGAACGGCGCGGCGCGACTTTTTCTGACCGCGTCCTGCTGGACCGGAAGACGTTGCTCGAACGTTTGAAAAAGGGCAAGCGTTTTGTGACCGGCCAGCGCAAGGAGTTTTTGGCCAGCACGTTTGAGATTGGCAAACCGATCCAAGCAATGGGCAAGGATGACAAACAAATCCTGGCAACCCGCGCCGATGTTGACCACGATGAACTCGAGGGTGTGCCCGCCTTTTAGCTTCGCGTCCATCTGGACCCAAATCGGCCTCCGTTATGAAACTCATTGACAAAACCCCCTTACAAAACGACAAAGGCGAGATCAGCCTGGTCGAGCGCATTCAAGGCACGTTGAAGTATGGATTCTCGTGGTATGCCGAAATGGAAACCCAGAAGCGCATCATCGCCCAGCTTGACCGCGCCCTCGAAAAGGGTTTTGTCCTCATCCGCAATTTCACCCTGCCCGGTATTGAAATCATCGAGCCGATCATCTTGATTGGTCCGCCCGGCGTGTACATCATTTATGTCACACCGTTGAGTGGTTTCTATGAAGCCAAGGGCGATCAGTGGGGAACCACCAATAACGGGCGGTTCACTCCATCGCCGATTAATTTAATGACACGTGTGGCACAACTTGCAAAGGTTCTTGACCGTTATCTTGCAAAGCTAGGTGTGACTTTGACCGGGCCGGTTGAGCCGATTTTAATGGCATCCAGTCCCGCTATGCACATTGACTCGATGCGGCCTGCGGTGCGCGTGGTCATGAGTGATGCCATTAAACAATTTGCCGCATCTCTCCAGCAGTCCCGGCCAGTACTGGCAATAGAGATGGTCCACGATTTGGCGAACCGCATTGTCGAGCCGAATTCAGGTTCCACACCCCAACCAGCCCTGCAAATACCGGCCGCGCGTCCACAGCAGGCGCCGGATAATGTGTCCGTCCAACCGGCCCTTTCGCGCGCCCAAGCCATTTTTCGAGCATCGGAAAAAGCCACCCCACTTGATCCGAATGAGCTTGGTTTCGCCTTGGAGGAAGCCCCGGCAAAAGTGTATCAGCCCCAACAGACCGGAACTGGTTCTGCGCCGCGTCTGCCGTCAGCCAGACAAAATAAACAACAGCGTGCGCTCGGAATGACCGTTCCGCAGTTGGCGATTCTGATTGCCATTTTCCTGTGCTGGGTCTGCCTCATGGCCTCCGCCATTGGCTATTACCTGATTTTCCTTAACTCATAATACCTTGTCAGTTCCTTTCCTATCCATCATCATTCCAGCTCATAATGAGGAAGGCCGCCTGCCCCAGACTCTGGAGCAGGTCTTTGCGTTTCTTGGACAACAGTCCTATCAATCAGAAGTTCTTGTCATTGAGAACGGAAGCACAGACCGCACCTTTGAGATCGCCCAGGAATATGCGCGTCAACATCCAAGCTTGCGCGTGATCCACGAGGAAGGCCGCGGCAAAGGACTGGCTGTCCATCGCGGCATGTTCGAGGCGCGCGGCCAGTACCGCCTGATGTGCGACGCCGACCTTTCGATGCCGGTGGATGAGATCAACAAATTCCTGCCTCCCGCGTTGGGCGACTTTGATGTTGCGATTGCGTCTCGCGAAGCGCACGGAGCTGTGCGATACAACGAGCCTTTTTATCGTCACCTTGGCGGGCGCGGAATCAATCTCATCATC
The DNA here is from genome assembly GCA_021840275.1 of Chloroflexota bacterium. GTDB lineage: Bacteria > Chloroflexota > Anaerolineae > Anaerolineales > Villigracilaceae > Fen-1038. Next base: position 2,625 of record JAKBYW010000183.1, read on the forward strand.
CGCGCGCTGATCCTGCCGGGGCTGGACGACACGCAATGCGGCTTCAAGTGTTTTCGCGCCCAGGCTGCCGAGGAACTTTTCAAATATCAGACCCTATTCGGCTGGTCATTCGATATCGAATTGCTTTTCCTCGCCAAACGGCACAAGTATCGTGTGGCTGAAATTCCCATTCACTGGTATTACCGCTCCGAGAGCAAGGTCAATGCCCTGCGGGATGCCACGCGCATGATCGGCGACATCTTCCGCATCCATGTCAACGCCTGGCGGGGACGATACGATGCGGACCGACCCTGATCTCTCTTTTGAAAAAAATCTCTGGCAAAGCGGACTTCAAACTATTGTCGGATTGGACGAAGCCGGACGCGGCGCGTTGGCCGGCCCGGTCGCGGTCGGCGCGGTCAGCCTGCCGAACAATCCGCATCTTCTCTCGACCTTGAGCCGGGTGCGCGATTCCAAGCAGATGACTCCGCTGGCGCGTGATTCCGTTTCACCGCGCATCAAGGAAGTTGCATTGGCTCACGCGGTTGGCTTTTCCTCCGCTGAAGAAATAGATTCGCTTGGCATTGTTGCCGCGACGCGCCTAGCCGCAATGCGCGCGCTTGAAGCAATATCTTTAATTCCCGATTATCTTCTCACCGATTTTCGACTCGAACTCCCCGAACTGGATATTTCCCAGACATCCATCGTCAAAGGCGACGCGCGCTGCCTGAGCATTGCCTGCGCGTCCGTGCTGGCGAAGACGGCGCGTGATGCGTTGATGCGCGAATTGGACGCGCAGCATCCCGGCTATCAGCTTGGAAAACATAAAGGGTACGGCACGCAGGTTCATCGTCTCGCACTGAAACGGCTGGGATATTCGCCGATCCATCGAAAAACATATGTCGTTAAAGAATTACAGATCACGTAATACGTATTACGTGATCTGTAATTGATTACTTTCGAGTTCATTCTTTTTGTCTTCGTAAAAAGAATTTGGTGACTTCCTCGGAAAAGGCGGGGATCAAGGAAAGCCCAAGCACTGCACTCCATTCAGTGAATGACAGGAAGTGTGTGTTGAAGATCGGTTGCAGGAACGGGACGCCGCAGACGATCAAAAGCAACGCAATCGAAAGGCCAACCGCGTATTGCATGTATTTGTTGGAGAAAATCCCGATCTGAAAAATGGAAGCGCGCTCCGAGCGGACGGTGTATGCGCGGAAAAGTTCGCACAGCGAGAGCGTGACGAAGGCCATTGTTTCTGCGGTTTGAATATCCACCCCGCGCCAATCGTGGTGGAGTAAATACAAAACAGGATTCATGCCTCGAGGCACGAGTGCGCCTGCTTCAAGATGCCAGATCAATCCGAGTCCAAAGGCCATTAAGACCGCGCTGGTCTGCGCTATGGTCTGTATAGTGATCCCCACGCCCATGATGCGATTAATGATCGGTTCGCTCTTGGCGCGCGGTTTGTGAGACATAATATCGGGATCGCCTCTTTCCATGGCGAGCGCCAGCGCGGGTGCGCCGTCAGTGATGAGATTGAGCCACAAGAGTTGAATGGCGGTCAGCGGAGCGGGCAAGCCTGCCAGCGTGGCAAGGAAGATGACCATGATCTCGGCCACATTGGACGACAGCAGGAAGAAAACAAATTTGCGGATGTTGGAATAAATGATGCGTCCCTGCTCGACTGCCGCGACGATGCTGGCATAGTTGTCATCGGTCAGCACCATGTCGGCGGTTTCTTTAGCGACGTCCGTGCCGGTGATGCCCATCGCCACGCCGATGTCGGAGCGTTTGATGGCGGGCGCATCGTTGACTCCGTCACCGGTCATCGCCACGATTTCGTTATTGGCTTGCAAGGCATTTACGATGCGCATTTTGTGTTCCGGTGAAACGCGGGCAAAAACATCCGTCTTCTCGATCTCGCGGATTAATTTTTTATCGCTCATCGCATCCAGGTCCGCGCCGGTTGCGACTTTGCGTCCGCGTTTGAGCAGGCCGATCTCATCGGCAATGGCACGCGCGGTGTTGGGATAATCGCCAGTGATCATGATTGTGCGAATGCCTGCCCGCCGCGCTCTTTCAAGTGCGGGTTTGACTTCCTCGCGCGCGGGGTCAATCATGCCGACCAGTCCGACGAAGACCAGATCCTTTTCGAGTTTTTCCGTAACGATTTTGCTGGGATCATCCGGGACGTCGCGTTCGACTCGATAAGCCAGCCCTAGCACACGCAGGGCATCTGCTGTCATCGCATCATTAGCGGCAATGATTTCCTTGCGCTTTTTGGCCATCAGCGGCTTGGACACATCGTTCATGGTTTGATAGCGAGTACACAAATCCAGCACTACATCCGGCGCGCCTTTGACAGCGATCACGTCCCAGCTGCGAATTTTTTTATCGTAAAATGGCGAAGGATCTTCGGGTTTTGGATTGCGCACATCGTGGACTGTGACCATGCGCTTGCGTTCTGAGTCGAATGGTATTTCGTTTTCGCGAGGATAGGCATCATTAATATCAATGTGCAAAACGCCCGCC
>JAKBYW010000184.1:0-5125 GCA_021840275.1 Chloroflexota bacterium
CCGATCTAAAAGAACACTTTTGCTACAAGAAACAAAAGACGCTCTGAACCGCAATCGTGTGGTTGCATTGATTGGTGCGCGCCAGTGCGGAAAGACAACCCTTGCGCGGCAAATTGTCTCGTCAGACTCCCCAAATTACTTTGATTTGGAAAATCCAGTGAGCCTCATACGGCTGGATCAGCCGATGACCGCGTTGCAGGATTTACACGGCACAATTATCATTGATGAGATCCAGCGTCGGCCAGATCTCTTCCCCATCTTACGTGTCTTGTCGGATCGTGAACCGTTGCCTGCAAGGTTCTTGATTTTGGGAAGCGCATCCCCCGCTCTCCTGCGGCAATTCTCCGAGTCGCTGGCAGGACGAATTAGCATGATTCGAATGAGCGGGTTTGGTCTGGGCGAAATTGGAATCGAAAACCAAACACAACATTGGACGCGCGGTGGATTTCCGCTTTCCTTTTTGGCGGAGACTGACCAGGCAAGTCTGGAATGGCGGAGAGATTTCATCGCTACCTTTCTTGAGCGGGATGTGCCGCAGTTTGGCGTGAAAATTCCATCCGCCAGTCTTTTCCGTTTTTGGAGTGTTCTTGCACACTATCACGGCCAGGTCTGGAACGCGGCGGAAGCTGCCAGGACGCTGAACATAAACGAATCGACAGCCCGGCGTTATTTGGATTTGTTACAGGATTTGTTCATGGTTCGCCAGTTACAGCCCTGGTATTCCAATCTTGGCAAACGACAGGTCAAGTCTCCGAAAATCTATTTCCGCGACACAGGATTGCTGCATTATTTGCTTGGGATCAAATCGGAGAATGAACTCAACCTGCATCCAAAGTCAGGGGCATCATGGGAAGGGTATGTGATTGAGGAAGTCATAAAGTCCACGCGGCCCGAGGAAGTTTTTTTCTGGGCAACGCATTCGGGCGCGGAGCTGGATTTGTTGTTAATCAAAGATGGCAAACGAATTGGCATGGAGTGCAAGCGCATGGATGCTCCCAAGTTGACTCCCTCCATGCGCACAGCAATAAAGGATTTGGAATTGGACGGCCTGATTGTGGTCTACCCTGGCGCCCAATCGTATTCTCTTATGGAAGGCATTACAGTACTGCCTCTGGCCAAAATCGTTGCAGACCCTGAAAGTCTGCTAAGGGAGTGTAAATAAATGATTTCCCGCGATGTCATTGCGAACGAGCGTGCTTTCCGCGACTGAAGCAATCCCCACTTACGAGGAGATTGCTTACCCATTCGGGTACGATGTCGCCAGGTGCGCTCGCAGTGACAGTTGTTTCTTAATAACCGGTGGTCGAGCAGCGTTCTTCCCTGCACCGATCCCGCTAAAGTACGCGGGACTTATGCAGGACGGTGTGCGTACCGAGACCCTTATGCCCAGCCGGAGCCTGCGACCGTAGGCGACCGAAGGGACTGCCATCGACTTTCGTCCCATTTTGGCGGGTGGAATCTACGGCCCATTGCAGAATGAAAAATTCTTTAACCAGGTGGAAATCGACCCCGAAGTTCATACTCTCATCTGGCCAAATGGCGCGGACTTTGACCCTGCCACTTTACATGATTGGCCTGAGTATATAACCGAAATGAAGAAAATGGCGGGGAGGTCAGTTAGGGCGGGAGAGCGCATGGGCGGAAATGGTGAATGATGAATGATAAAGATGAAGGGCAAAGGATGGGCAAAAGGAATGGTAGAATTAGCGAGGCAATACCCTTACCAGGAGATTAGATATGGAGACACACAAACTGGTGATCGAAATGAAACTGCTCGAACGCCGTTTGACGCTGTACGAAGAAAAGTACGGCATACTCAGCGAAGATTTCCACGCCGCCCTTACCTCAGGTCAACTGGCGAGCTACGACGAATATGACGAAACTCGTACCGATTTCAGCCGCTGGAAAGGCATTTATGAAACCTGGCTGCGGCGCAAACAGGCTTACGCCAAGGCATTGAAGCAGCGTGGATTGATGGACGTGCTGCGGATTCAGCCGTCTTATTAATGGCAAGCCAGCCCTTAGCGTCGCTCGCGGAATACAGCCGCTTCGCGGCGGCGCTTGTTGACCGCCCCGACGTTAAGTACTCTACGGTGGCAGTCTGGTCTGAAAGCCCATACATCGGCATTGCCGAAGGGGAGATTTTCTTTACGCACGCTTTGCGATTGCGGATCAGGGAGGAATTGGATTTTGAAACGGGCATCATCACGGCCTACGGACATGAAGCCTATCGAGGCGAAGAACGTTTATATTAGTACGACGACTTCCCGCATCCAAACGACCCGATATTGGCATCCACATTTCCTCATCACAAGCACATCCCTCCGGATTGTCAAACATCATCGTATTCCAGCGCCAGAGATGAGTTTTGAGCGTCCCAATTTACCTGCGCTGATTCAGGAGATCGAAATTCTGGCAAAGACGGAAAACAAGTAACGGCCAGCCGGTTTTGGACGGGGAACGGGGGACGGAGGCGGGATACCTCTTAATCGGGATTACCAATCAACCGGATGTGCGCGAGGAACACAATCCCGGACGATGATAGAATCCCTCAATTCTTATATTATTTCCCAATTGCCTGTAATTGAAATCTTTGTTTGCTATCATGATGACGAGGATGATTGTGAATGCCGCAAGCCCCGTCCAGGCTTGATACTACAGGCAGCAAAAAAGTACGGGGTGGGTTTGGCGCGCGGTTGGATGGTCGGCGACCGCTGGAAGGATATTGCTGCAGGCCGAGCCGCGGGGCAGAGCGGCGAATAAGGGCGGCGGCGTGCTTCTGGTTTCTCTCTGGGATACGCATAGGGGCATTTGTAACTTTGCCGTTATCAGCTGTTGATCTGGATAACCTGACTGTTAAACAGTGGCCAAAACTTGGAGTCAAAACGAAGTTTAGCAAACATGCTACAACCTTTCTTTCAGGTATTCCTAAATTACTGGAAGTTGCTAGAGCATGGGATAAAGAAGTAAGATCGATTTGCGGTAATACTGGCTTATGGTTTGCCTTATCACTCTCCCCATAAATTTAGGCATGGTCATGCAGTATATGCTCTGAAAAATGCTAAAGATGTTTCTGCACTAAAAGCGGTTAGTCAAAACTTGATGCATGGAAATTTGACAATTACTGATGGCATAGACGGCGTGTTATCAGAAACGGATGTCAGAGAACAGATTGCCCGGCTGGGATTAATGGCGGATTTAGGGAAGGCCAATCAATTAATCCCTTTGTTAGCACAGCTATTAAGTCAACTCACGGCCAAGAAAGTAGGCTAACAAGCTAATCATTGCGGGGAGGACGAAGGTGCATTAAATCTCTTGGGCGAGACAGGAAATAATATCGAAACATGTTGGGGGAAAAGTGAGACTCTATTTTTGGGGTAGCGGAGAGTCTCACTCACTCGCTCGCCAAGATCAGGTGACAACTAGACACTGGTAAGGCTGTTGTTGATTGTGCTGAAGGTGTTGCCAATAATCGGGCCGAGAATCATCAGGGCCGCGATAACCACAATGGCAACTAAAACTATAATCAACGCATATTCAACCAAACCCTGGCCTTTTTCTTTCAATATGAATAACATAGTATCTTTTTCTCCTTTCTGAGAAATTTCTCTGACGGCCGTCCAGAGAATTACAGTCATTATAATTTATGCAAACTACAAAGCAAGGCCATTTCCTAACACTACTGTTAGACTATCAATTTTGTTGGTTGGAGAGGATTTACTGGCTGAAGAACCGAAACAAAAGGTTAATTGCCCCTTAAAAGATGCTCAAAAAGTGGGCCCGGCTGGATTCGAACCAGCGACCAAGCGATTATGAGTCGCCTGCGCTAACCACTGCGCCACGAGCCCGTTGTGAATGTGTCACGTATCAAGTGTCAAGTTCCATGTCACCGAACACTTGATACCTGACACATGGCACTTGACACTTTTTAGGAAGAGCGGGAGACGGGATTCGAACCCGCGCATATCAGCTTGGAAGGCTGATGCCTTACCACTTGGCGACTCCCGCGATTTGTTTCCTGATTTTACCGTGAGCGATGCAGATGGTCAAGCATACGCAGAAATGACCGCCAAGACGCGGCAGAACGCCAGGATTTATCAAATGACGCCAGGAAAACCTGGCGAACTCTCAAGATACTCGGCGTTTTGGCAGCCTGGTGTTGAAAGTACACGATTTTGCGTGAGTACTTTATAGATCTCTGCGGACTTCGCGGCTGCGCAGTGGTTTTTTCTTCTCCATGATTGACGTTGTTTGGAAGGTTGTTCTCCCCCGTCAATTTGGTTGCGTTTTGTCTGGATTGGCTGTACAATAATGAAAATCTTAAACCAACCCCGGAGGATTAATCTATGTCTCAAGCACCTATGTCACCCGATGTCACCAGCGACGATAAATTGTGGGCCGCACTTGGCTACCCGATTGCGCTGGTTGCCATCATTGTTCTCTTCATGGAAGATAAGAAAGCCCGCCCATTCATCAAGTTCCATGCCGTTCAGTCTCTGGCCTTGAATGTGGCATTCTTTGTGGTGGCTACTATTCTTTCGGTTGTCACTTTTGGATTCGGCGGGCTGTGCGTTCCGTTGATCTGGCTGGTCTTCCTGTACTGGGCTTATCTTGCCTACCAGGGCCAGATGTTCGAAGTTCCGTTCGTCACCAACTTCATCAAGAACCAGGGCTGGGTATAGTTTTTCCGATCGTAACAGAAAAGCCTGCTTTTTCAGCAGGCTTTTTTTATTGGTCATTTTCACAACTGCACACCAAACGATCTTATCCGCCGGAATTCAGGAGCCATAGTTTTCTCAAAATCGGGGAAACGAACCGTGCAGCCCGCAACCCTCTGCGAGGGCCAGGCGAACGCGAAGAATTCTTGGTTTTTCCTAGCGTGCTTCGCGTCGCGGTGGCAAAATGACAAAGTTATCGTTATCCATGGACTTTGAGGAAGCTCGGATTCAGGAGCATTATCCTCTTGACGTTCACGCCTCTGCCCCATAAAATGGATGTAACAATGGAACGGGCACAGGGAAGAGACTTGAAATGTAGTGACAATTTCAATTGTCAAGAACGAATAAATTCGTTACTACGTGTAGAGCGCCGAAGGTGCAAGTCTGGAAACAAGGCGAAGCCAGAC
>JAKBYW010000185.1:0-5081 GCA_021840275.1 Chloroflexota bacterium
TCGAAAGTGGCGAGATGGATTGTCCGCCTTCCACCAATTCAAGCGCTTGGTTGAGATCAAGTCCATCCGGGTTGACAGCGAATCCGTGCCGTCCGGTTGCGATGCCGGTCACGGAAAAAGTAATGTTGTATTTTCGCTTGAGCGCAGTCTGCTTGCCAAGCAGAAGACGAGCGAGCGAACGCGCTACGTTTCCAAAACCGATGAATGCAAGTTTATAGTTCATGATGACCTCCAAAGAAAGTTGACCTTGTTTTACCACATCTATCACGCCGGGCAAAGGATTTTTTGCGCTGGGTATGGAGATTTTTTTACGCAAAGTGCGCCAAGAGCAATAGAAATCTTTGCGCTCTTTGTGGGTTGTGCGGCGCATGCCTTACGTTGAGAACACCGTTCCCAAAGGCCTGAGTCTCGATGGATTCTGCACAGGAAAGTGGTATAACCTGCTTATCCTTTAATCATCAATCCCACCTTGAAAGCGCAGTCATGAAAAAATCAGAGTTCGAGAAGATTATCGACAGGACATTTCGCGGGCTTGAAACCAAATATGGATTCAAGAAGATCGAAACCACTTACCAAAAACGAGGTTGCGTCGTCCGATTCCAAAACGCTACCACTGAACTTGGCCTGACCTACGAAATCGGCAGCGCTCCCTGGCTGACGATTTCCGACGTAAACCATCCCGACGAAAAACAATCCACGTTAGAATGGCTGCTCGTCGAGCGGGGCATAGAAAAAGCGCCCACACCCGATGCAGCTTTTCTGACTGCCAGGATGGAAGAAAGCAAACTCGAAGTTGTTCTCAAGAAGAAAAACCAGCAACTGGTGGAATACGGCGCGGATCTTTTGAAGGGCGACTTTACGATCCTGCCAAAATTACAGGAGCGCGCAGGAAAATACGCGTTGGAATGCAAGCGGTATATTGCGATCCATAAAGTAAAACCATAAGTTGTTCTGATTGACCATCAATTGAGAGCGAAAGAATCACTGGGGAAGGTGGATGCGTCGCGTTCAGACACAACCCAGAACTCCGAAGTCTTTCGAGACTTCGGAGTTCTGGCAATCATGCCGCTGTTGATTTCACTTTTACAACATCCCAAATTACTTCCGGGTGTTTAGCGGCGACCTGCAAGAGTACGCGCGCCGCGCCTTTTGGGACGCGCCGTCCCTGCTCCCAGTTGTGCAGGGTTTTGACGCTGATCCCCATCAATGCGGCGAACTCGTTTTGTGAAAGTTTGTAACTGGAACGAATCTTTTTGACATTCGGCACTTCGATCACAAATTTACGCGCAGGCTTTGCCTTGCCGCGCAAAATCTTTCCGCCTTCGCGAACGCTGGCAATCAATTCGTTGAATAATTCGTCTTTCATTTGAACTCCTTCTCTACAATCTCTCGTAACACTTTAAGTTGCTGTGGCGTCAGGTCATGCTTCTCGTTTTTGGGATACATAAATATCATCAGGATTTGATATTCCGCCACGACCCAGTAATAAATAGCCCTTACTCCGCCGCGTTTTCCGCGCCCACTCATTGACCAGCGGATTTTTCGCAGGCCGCTGCTGTGAGGGATGATCGCTCCTAAATCAGGACGAGCAGATAATGCCACCTGCAATTGGCTGTATTCATCATCTGTGAGCAATGATGTAACCTGGCGGGTGAAGACGCCGGTTTCAATGAATTGCATGAGCAAAGGCAGTATACGCCATTGGCGTATATGCGTCAAGCAGTTCAATTGTTTTCACATGTTAGAATAGCAGGCAATGTATAAATTTCTCCGTCCCCTTCTTTTTCGTCTCGACCCCGAACGCGCTCATCAACTGACGTTGAACGCGTTGCGTGCTGCGAATTACGAACCTCTGAACTGGTTTGTTTCGCAAATTTTCAAGCCTCCTTCAAAACCGGTTGAAGCCTTTGGATTAAAATTCAAAAATCCCGTTGGTCTCGCGGCGGGATACGATAAAGACGCCGTTGCCATGCGCGGATTGGCCGCCCTGGGATTCGGTCACATCGAAGTCGGAACGGTCACGCCATTGCCGCAGGATGGCAACCCCAAGCCGCGCATCTTTCGCCTCGTTGAAGATGAAGCCGTCATCAACCGCTTGGGATTTCCCGGCCGCGGCTCGGAATTTGTCCAAGGCAGGTTAAACCCATCCTTGAACCCAAATTGGCTCGAGCGTTTCATCGGTTTCGGACCGCGCAGGAAAAAAACGTTCAAACGCATTCTGAACGATGTCATTCTCGGGGTGAACATCGGGAAGAATAAATCCACTTCAAACGAGGAAGCCGTTTTAGATTACCTGGCCTTGCTCCAAAACTTTGCTCCGTCCGCAGATTATCTGACGATCAACGTCAGTTCGCCCAACACGATTGGACTTCGTCAATTGCAGGGACGCAACGCGCTTGATGCCTTGCTCACCCAACTTCACGCGCAACGTCAACTCGAAGAAAAGAGACTGGACAAAAAACTTCCGCTTCTCGTCAAGCTCGCGCCGGATCTCTCCGAAACCGAATTGGATGACGCCTTGAGCGTGATCCTGCAAACTCGCATGGACGGCGTGATCGTCACGAATACCACTTTGGCGCGCGAAGGATTGCGGCGTCGCCCTGAGCTAGTCGAAGGGTCAAGCCATCAAAATGAGAGCGGTGGATTAAGCGGCAGCCCGCTTCGAGCGCGGAGCGAAGCGATTTTGAAAAAAGTTGCCAAACGCGTGAATGGTCAAATCCCAATCGTCAGCGTGGGCGGCATCATGAATCCCGATGATGCAAAACGAAGATTGGATATGGGCGCAACACTTATCCAAATTTACACCGGGCTTATTTATCGCGGCCCGGGGCTGGTCAACGCAATCGTAAGGTCGCTCTAACGCTTTTGTGGTATATTCCCGTTCTATGGACGACAAAATTACTATCATCGAAGGCCCGCCGCCGATCTTTGAACAAGTCAATGACGGTTGGGCAATGGGCTTGAACGAAAGCCCGAGCGTGCTGATCCCAGCCTTGACACGTCTGCGTACTTTCAACGGACACGCATTGGTCGAGCGCTGTCATCGTGCCTGGAACAGCAAGGAACCCATTCATTTGCATTACCGCAATGATATGGGACTCGAGGAAACTGCGCCCATTCTCGCCGCTCGAAACGTTGAAACGCCTGACGGACATGTTTTGCTTTTGTGGGTTTATCTCGACAGCGAACATGTTGAATATGAATTCGATGGCGATGACGACGATGACGAAGGCGCCGAAGACGATTTTATGGATGGGCCGGGCGCATAGCCCGGTCTTTTTTTATTATGACCACGCTTCTTTCCGGAACTGAAAACGGGGTACTGACCCTGATGCTTAATCGCCCCGAACGCGCCAACGCGTTCAACTCTGAAATGATCGCCGAATTGCAGGATGCTTTTGCGAAGGCTGCACAGGATTCGCAAGTGCGTTGCATCGTGCTGACGGGTGCAGGCCGCGCCTTCAGCGCGGGTCAGGATATCGGTGAAATGCAGGGCGGCGGAAAAATTTCGTACCGCGAACATTTGGAAAAAACATACAACCCTCTTATTTTGCAAATCCGGAAAATTGAAAAGCCGGTCATTGCCGCGCTAAATGGTCCGTGCGCGGGCGCGGCCTTTGGAGTCGCATTGGCTTGCGATTTGCGTTTTGCTTCGGATGAAACGAAACTGGTCGTTGGCTTCGGCGGGATCGCCCTCATGCCGGATTCAGCGGTCTCGCTGTTGCTGCCTGCTTTGATCGGTCTCAGCCGCGCGCAATATTATTTCATGACCAACGAAGCCATTTTGCCTAAGCAGGCATTAGAATGGGGGCTGGTCAATAAAGTTTTTGCATCAGCAGATTTTATGCGAGAGACGATGTCTTTCGCAACGCGGCTGGCGGCTGGCCCGGTCGGCGCATATGGGATGGCAAAGCAGGCATTCAATAAGGCAGTTTTACCGAATCTTGAAGAAGCGTTGAAAGTTGAAGCCGACCTGCAGGAAATTGCTGGTCAACGTGACGAACATAAAGAAGGCGTGGCTGCGTTCATGGAAAAGAGAAAACCGAAGTTTCAGTGATCAGTAGCCAGTGATCAGTAATCAGTGAAGTGCGGCGATGTTTATCGCCCGAATCCCGAATACCGAGTATCGAATAACGCTTATGGAATTTGAACCCGTCATTGGCCTTGAAGTCCACGCCGAGATGCAGACGCGCTCGAAGATGTTCTGCTCCTGCGAAGTGGTGGATAACACCGTTGCGCCGCCGAATATTGCGGTGTGTCCTGTTTGCGCGGGCATGCCCGGCTCATTGCCGGTTGTGAATCAGATGGCGGTCGAGTACGCCATCCGTGTGGCGCTGGCACTGGAATGTGAAGTTCAGCGCACCAGCATTTTTGCGCGCAAGAATTATTTCTATCCAGACCTTCCCAAAGGTTATCAAATTTCGCAGTACGAAGAGCCGCTGGCAGTGAATGGCAAACTCGTTATTCGAACATCTGACGGTGAGCAAAGCATCCGTGTGCGGCGCGTGCATTTGGAAGAGGACACCGGCAAGTTGACTCATGTGGATGGCGCATCGCTCGTCGACTTGAATCGCGCCGGCGTTTCGTTACTTGAAATCGTCTCCGAGCCGGACCTGCATTCGGCGGAGGCGGCAAAAGCCTACGGCGAATCTTTGAGAGAGATCCTGCGCTATCTCGGCGTCAACAACGGCGACATGGAAAAGGGCATCATCCGCTTCGAGGCCAATGTCTCGGTGCGTGAAAAAGGCAGCACGGAACTCGGCACGCGCACCGAAGTCAAAAACCTGAACTCGTTCCGCGCGCTGGAACGGGCGATTGAGTACGAGATCAAACGTCAGGGCAAAATTGTCGAGGCAGGCGGAACTGTCGAGCAGGAAACGCTCGGCTGGAATGAAGCGCGCGGCGAGACGTATTCCCAGCGCAGCAAGGAAGACGCGCACGATTATCGTTATTTCCCCGAACCGGATCTGCCTCCGCTCGTGGTGGAAGAGGCATGGGTCAATCGTGTGCGCGATGCAATGCCTGAATTGCCAAAAGCAAAGTCCCGCCGTTTGATCGAAGAATATGGCCTGACGGAATAT
>JAKBYW010000186.1:0-5071 GCA_021840275.1 Chloroflexota bacterium
AGGAGTTAATCCGTATTCGGGATGTCCGGGCGTCCTGCTCCCCCATTGACGAAAGTTCTTGATTTCATCCAACGAAAGATCGTAGCCGGTAAGATGCAACAACGAGTACAGCAGTATCGAGCCGTGTCCGCCGGATAAAATGAATCGGTCACGGCCGGGCCAGTTCGGGTTGCGCGGATTGTGGCGCAGGTGTCGCGTCCAGATTGTGTAAGCCATTGCGGCGGCACCCATTGGAAGTCCGGGGTGACCCGAGTTCGCTTTCTGAACAGCGTCCGCCGAAAGAAATCGAAGGGTGTTTATCGCATGCTTTTGGAAATCGTCTGTTATCATGTTTCTCCTAAATTATCATGATTTTACCACTGAGATAAATCTGCTTTTTGGACGCGCTCAGGTATAATTTCTTACTGATTGACAAAAGGAGATTCCATGACAACACCTAACCCATCAGAACAACTAACAAGTGATTTAAGTGCACTGCAAAGCAGAGTTGACTCGCTGCAAAAAGGCGTGCGTTTAACCAATACGCGCGATGCAGTGGAAGATCTACAAACTACCGTGAACAATTTGAGCCAGCGTGTGGCCGACCTACGCACACGCGGTTACGTGTTCGGAAAGGATATGGAAACCAAGTCGGCTGGCTTTATCTCACAATGGAGCAGCATTATTCCATCCATTACAGCCACCATCAACCAACAAGCCGCAAATCTCGAATTGGCTTTGAGACCTTTGGAAACGCAGGTCACGCAATTGACCGCACAGATCAACAATCCAGCAACGAGGGCGCTCACCGATAAACTACAAAATGATGTCAGCACGCTGGAGAATAATGTCTCGGCAGCGGGGCAGGAGATCGGGGGCATGTATGACTCATTCAGCAATGAAGTCCATATGCTTGCTTCCCAAATTGAAAAAGCAGATTGGACGCTAAAACAATTGGCCGAGGCTTCTTTTCAATTACTTGCAACCGAAGCGGGCGTGATGGCGGTCAAGGCTGTATGGGTGAAATCTGGCAAAGAGCAAAAAGGGGACCCCGAAGGCGTGCTTTATCTAACTGACCAGCGTTTGATCTTCGAACAAAAAGAGGAAGTGGCAACCAAAAAAGTTCTCTTTATTGCCACTGAAAAAGAGAAAGTACAAAAACTGGAATTGGAGACGCCCGTTGCGCTGATCGAATCTGTAACGACCAGCAAGCAAGGGATGTTTAAAAATGAGGATCACATTGAATTTAGATTCGCTTCGGATGCGCCAGTGCTGACGGCTCATTTTCACATCTGGCAGCTCTGCGAAGAATGGCAGGCGCTGATTAATCGCGCCAAGTCAAAAGATTTTGACAACGACCGCGCTGTGGCCGTGGATGCAACCGCGGTGGCGAAAACAAAAGCCGCGCCAAGCCAGTGCCCAAGTTGCGGCGGAAATATCAAACAGGTTATCCTGCGCGGACAGGACAGCCTAAAATGTGAGTTCTGCGGATTCGTCATCAGGCTTTAGTCTGTGTTCGTGACATCGAATAGTATGTCTATGGAAGTAAAAGTATGCAAAAATGGTTAAACCGAATCCAACCTTCCGAATCCGGTATTCAGGGCGGCGCTGCAATTCTCGTTGGATTGTTAAGCGGTGCAGGAGTCTGGTTATTCAAACAATTGATCAATCTTTTTCAACTGGGAGCATTTGGCTGGCTGGGTGGTAAGTTGGCGATATTTGGTGGATGGACAATTGTACTCATACCAATTATTGGCGGCGTTTTAGTAGGCTTGCTCTCACTTTGGTTAATCGGGGAAGAAAAACTTCATGGAGTGGCTGGAGTTATGGAAGCAGTGGCGCTTTCAGGCGGTCGCCTGCCCTACCGGACAATCGTGGCAAAGTCGGTCGCATCCGCGCTGTCGATTGGAACGGGCGCTTCGGTCGGGCCGGAGGATCCGGCTGTCCAAATCGGAGCGAATATCGGCTCATTTTTCGGGCAGATCCTGCACCTTTCTGAAGAGCGTGTTCGCACACTGGTGGCGGCAGGTGTTGCCAGCGGTATATCGGCAGCTTTCAACGCACCCATCACAGGTGTTTTTTTTGCGATGGAAATTGTCTTAGGTGAAATTGGCGGAAATTCATTGAGCATGGTCGTCATCGCCTCCGTGATATCCGCATTTTTTACGCAAGCTGTGTCCGGTGCTGAACCTGCCTTCCATGTGCCATCTTATGCTTTTAACTCGACGTGGGAACTGCCACTCTATCTTGGGCTGGGATTGGCGGCAGGGCTGTTCGCAGCGACGTACACCCGTCTGTTGTACGCCGCCCAGGACGGTTTTCAAGCAATCCATGTCCCAGGATGGGTCAAGCCCGCCATAGCAGGCGCAATTGTCGGCATGGTTGGTTTCTTCCTGCCCCAAATATTTGGCGTGGGATACGAAGCTATCGGCGCAGTCTTGAACGGCGCTGAATTCGGATTCACCTTGCTTGTTTTGCTACTGACCGCCAAGCTTATCCTGACCCCGGTTAGTCTTGGTGGCGGTTTCAAGGGTGGGTTATTTGCCCCGTCGCTTTTCATCGGCGCAATGCTCGGTGGGGCCTATGGAACGCTCATGGCCTGGCTGTTCCCCAACCTGGGAATTACGCCTGCGGCTTTTGCAATGGTGGGTATGGCAGCGGTACTGGCAGGTTCCGTCCACGCTCCATTCACTGCAATCCTATTGCTATTCGAAATGACGAGAGACTATCACATCATATTACCGTTGATGTTTGCAGTAATCATCAGCATGTTAATCTCGCGCCGATTGGAGCGGGATTCTGTCTATGCAAGAGGTTTGGCGCGACATGGAATCAGGTTGGAGCGCGGACGTGATGTGGAAGTACTGGAAACAATGACCGTGGGCGAAGTAATGCAAACTGAACCCGCCACCTTGAATGAAAACAACAGTATTGCAGAAGCGTCGGAGATCTTTCTGAAACAGCGTCATCATGGATTGCCAGTCGTGAACGAGACAGGAGAGCTGGTGGGAGTACTGACCCTGCAGGATTTGGATCAGGTCAATCCGGCAGAATGGTCAACACATACGGTAGGTGCAACCTGTTCACACGATCTATTGGTAACATATCCGGACGAAGCAATTGGTGAGGCGCTTCGGCGCATGGGCAGGCGTGATGTTGGACGATTACCCGTTGTGGATCGAGACCATCCGCGCAAATTGTTGGGGCTTTTACGCCGTACAGACCTGGTACGCGCATACGAAGCGGCCCTCACACGCCGGGAAGCCAAGCGTCATCATGAACAGGAAACACGGCTGGATGCAATGACCGGCAACATGATGGTCAACGAATATATCATTCATGCAGGCGCGCCATGCGATGGCAAAATACTGTCCAAAGCTGGCTTTCCGCAAGGCTGCATCATTGCAAGCCTAAGGCGCGGACGCGAAACGCTCATCCCGCGTGGGGATACGGTTTTGAAGGCAAAAGATGTATTGACAATAGTGGCAACGCCTGGAAACAAAGATAAGATACTAAAACTTATCGAATAAATTATTGTTATACAATTTTCAATGAAAATACTTATGCCAAATGCCATCCAAAGGAAACGAGACTCTAATGGTTAATCCTGACCTCTTCAATGATGTACCGATCTTTGAATTGCTTGACGCCGAGGAACGTCAGGTACTTGCAAAACAGGTATCCATTCGCGAGTTCAAAAAAGGAGAAGTAGTTTTCAAGACAGGCGACCCCGGAGGGCTCGCGTATGCTGTTCAAAAGGGAACCATCCACGTTAGTATCAAGGATGCCAATGACGATATCGTTGTAGTGGACATCGCCGAAGACGGTGGTATCTGCGGAATGTCGTCCCTGCTTGCGGAAGAGAATCATCAAACCACCGCAATTGCCATTGAAGATACCACTGCAATTGAAATTGACCGCCATGACATCACCACACTTTTAACAACCAAGCCTCTGGCGGGTCTTGATATGATAACCATCGTGGAAAAACAGCTCCGCACCGCCCATGACCTGATGCGGACTCGTGTCGCTCGCAACCCAAATGATGAAATCGAGGAACAGGAAACTTTTGGCGACCGCATGGCCGATTCGCTGGCTCGCTTCGGCGGCTCATGGGGCTTTGTCATTATCTTCTTTATTATCCTTATCACGTATGTAACGCTCAACATTATCCTGCCTAATCGCTGGGACCCCTATCCTTTTATCCTGCTAAATTTGTTCTTGTCCATGCTGGCATCGATTCAGGCTCCCGTGATTATGATGAGCCAAAATCGTCAAGATACGAAGGACCGCGTCCGCAGTGAACTGGATTACCATGTCAACCTAAAAGCCGAAGTGGAAATAGAGGAACTCCTGCAACGGATCGGCAAGGTAGAAGAAATGCTGGTCGAGGTCCTGCCCAGTCCCGAACCGAGAGCGGAATAGCTTATTTTGGGATGATGGATAATGCAATAAACCATTCAAATATCCAAAGATGGTATCATCACCCAAATATTTATTGAAACATCAAGAAGGAATTTATGTCTGTTTCAGAGACCATACTTAATGAATTAGAAAAAGTTACCGGAACAGATCAGGTGCGTAAAGATTTGAACCTCGATCTTTTCGGAGAAAAGGTGCTGGATTCTTTTGGTACAGTGGAATTGATCGTTGCACTCTCGCAGACCTTTGATATTGAAATTCCTCCCAGCCAGATCGACCGCGATCTATGGGCAACGCCGCAAAAGATCATCAATTATTTTACTGAAAAACTGAATTGACCATGAAACGAACGCCGCACCTGACCGCCGGGTTCATATCGGTTACCATCCTTGTGGCGGCCATGCTAGGATTTAACTATTATGCTGAGTCGCTCGAAGCAAGTTATATCAACGCGCTCGGCCCGCTCGATCTTGCACAGACCCGGAACGGCAGCGCATTACAGCGCGCAGCCATCCAACAACCTGACCTCCTGTCGGTCTATGGAAGTTCGGAAATCACAATGATTGCAACCAATTATCAGGCCAACTTATTCTTTAGCACTTATCCGACCGGCTTTACAACCATTGACATTGCCAACCTGGGCATGTCATCCATTACCATGGCGCAAAAT
>JAKBYW010000187.1:0-5062 GCA_021840275.1 Chloroflexota bacterium
TCGATATTTGTTATTGTCAATAAAGAATAGATTATTGATTGAAATGCTTCAAATATAACGCCTGATATTTTGTTCACCGTATCTTTAAAAACAAGAGTTTTCATTCCAACATCCTTTGCGCGCTTTAAAGCTCCGCTCGTGTAGCCGCTTTTTGATACATAAACCCCTAATTGTGTTGGCAGGTTAACATCTTGGAGTTTTCCTATGAAAGAGTCGATCTTCTCTACACCCGTCTTTTCATTTTCGTTTTTGCACTCAATTGCAATTCGAATAGGTATGCCCGACGTTTCGCTCGTGATTAATCCATCAATCTCGCGCTTACTTTTGCTTCCATCCCTGGGTGGCAGAAACACTCTTTTCTCAACCGATACCCTGGGTACCTCGTGCATTTCTGCAACAATGTCTTCTAATATGTCGCCTATTTCTCTAGTGGACGCTTGAGAAGTGCTATTCTTTCTTCTCTTCCTTGCCATGTTTTTCTCCTTACATTCCCAACCACTTCCCAGCCTCGCGCGCCAAATTGATGGACGGGCCTTGTCTTGATGTGCACTGCGGCAGGGATTCCAAAAATAATCTGCCATATTGTTTTGTCAATACGCGGCGATCCAAAATGGCGACCACGCCGCGGTCGGAGGCGGTGCGGATCAATCGTCCGAAGCCCTGGCGAAATTTGAGAATGGCTTCGGGCAAATAATATTCTTGAAATGAATCTTCATAAGTTTCTGAACGCGCCGCGATGATCGGATCGGATGGAACATCGAAAGGCAGCTTTGTCATCACAACCACCGACAGAGAATCGCCAGGCACGTCCACGCCTTCCCAGAAGGAGCGCGTGCCTAACAGCACGGCCCGGTCAGTTGACTTGAACGACTCGAGCAAGGCGTTCGGCGAAGAGCCGTCGCCTTGTTCGTACACGGTAATATCTTCGTTCGCCAATTGAGCGGTGATGGCCTGCGAAGTTTTTTTCAAGGCGGCATAGGAAGTGAACAGTACCAGCATTCGTCCGCTGGTGGCTTTTGCTGTGGAAATTATGGCGCGGTCGAGCGCCTGCTGGTAGCCGGGTTGATTGGGTTCGGGAATATCGTTGGCAATATACAGCAGGGTCGAATTTTCGAAATCATACGGCGAGCCGAGTTGCATCTCGTCGGCTTCGTCCGCGCCGAGCGTATTGCGCAAATATTGAAACTCGCCGTGCGTGGTCAGCGTGGCGGATGTCAGAATGACGGATGTTTTTTCATGCCACAAATATTGTTCGATCAACGGCCCGACGCGCAGCGGCGCGGCGTTTAATGAGACTCGATTCCCGTTGGGCTGGACTTCGATCCAATAGATCTGTTCCGCGGATGGATCGCTGATCATGGCTGAGACGTTCGCTTCGGCTTCGGACAAACGGCGGTACACGTTACCGAGATCGCCGATCACATCTTCGAGATTTTCGTGTCCGTCCGAATATAGATCGGACGCTGCTTTGTGGATCTCGGCCAGTTGCTTGAGCAACAGCTTCAACGTTTCTCCAGCCGCATCCCAGGCGATTTCAACTTTGTCCCAGCCGGGCAAAGTCCGCGTGGAGGGCAGGATGCGCGATTGCCAGGCGTAATTACTTTTTGCCTGTCCATCGCGCTGGATGTCCGCGAAGTCTTTCAGGTTGTCGAAGAATTGCCGGTTGAGTTGTTCGAGGCGGAAGGCGCTGTCGGTGGCGCGGCTGATCTTTTGCTGGAGCAGGCCGAAGTCGGAGGGGCGAAGCGATTCGTGAGTCTCGCCAAGCACGCGTCCCAAAGTCCCTGCGTTTGATCCGCCGATTTCCTTCAGGATTCGTTCCAGATCAACTTGAGTCAAGCGAAATGAAAGCGCGTTGGTGGTAGCCGATTCAAGATGATGCGCTTCGTCCACGATGAGATGTGAATATTCGGGCAGGACTTTGCTGCCGGTGGCGATGTCCGAGAGCAGGAGCGCATGGTTGACGACCAGCACGTGCGCGGTTTGCGAGGCGGTCTTGGCGCGATGAAAGGGACACGCGCCGCCGGTGCGCTTGATGCAGGTTTCGGCCGTGCAAACGTCGTCTTCGGCGGAAAGCCGCACCCACACTTCGCGCTCAGGCTGGCCGTTGAGGTTGAGTTCGTTGCGGTCGCCGCTTTGATTGTTGAGCTGCCACACCATGACCTTGGCAAGCACGCGCATTTCTTCGCTGTTGCGCGGGCCGAAGTGCCGCAGGTTTTCAAGGCGGCGCGGACAAAGATAATTGGCGCGTCCCTTCAACACCGAAAAACGAAAATCAAGATTGAGCGCTTTGCTGAGACTTGGCAGGTCGCTTTGCATAAGTTGGTCTTGCAGGTTGATGGTATTGGTCGAGACGACCACGCGCATGTTATTGCGGACCGCGAACAACGCGGCGGGCACAAGATAGGCAAAGGATTTTCCAACGCCGGTTCCAGCCTCGACCATGAGATGCTGGCCGGTTGAAAGGGCTTTGGTCACCGCCCGAAGCATTTCCACCTGCTCCGGCCTTTGCTCGAAGCTTTCGAAATATCGCGAGAATGGCCCGCCATATTCAAGGATGGACGCGACTTCCTCGACATCGAGCGGGATCGGCGTTTCAGGATTTTCCAGCGGCGGATAATGTTCCGCGTCTTCAAACACGCGCGTATTGCTTTTTACTTTTTTAGCCTGAATGCCTTCGTGCGCTTTGGCTTTCAGAACTTGTTCGAAAGTCCAAAACGCATCCCAGGTGATCGGCTCGCTCAAGCGGACAATTTCCGCAATGAGATCGAGCGGCAATTCCTTTGCCATCTCAAATAGACGATTGAAGACAGCCTGTGTGACGCGCGCATCGTCGAGGGCACGGTGGGTGGCCGGCAGAAGAATCCCAAGCTGTTTGCCGAGCGAACCGAGGTTGTATCGGCTGGCGTTGGGAATTAAGACGGATGCCAGTTCATAAGTGTCAATGACTTCGTTGTAAAGCAGGACGCCAGCCTGTTTTTGCAGAAAGCCCAGATCGAAACGGACGCTATGTCCGACGATGGGCGCGTTGCCCGCGAAGGCTTCGAGTTCATGAATGATGTCGCGCAGGCGCGGAGCCTGCCGCACCATGGCATCGTCAATGCCGGTCAGGCCGGTAATGAATTCGGGAATGTGGCGGTTTGGACTGATGAGTGAAGACCATTCGTCTTCGACGCGATGGCCTTTGAATTTCACCGCCGCGATCTCAAGAATGGCGTCGCGGTTCTCGTCGAGGCCGGTGGTTTCAATGTCTATGGCAACAATGGAGTCCATGGGAATAATACGTTCCAATCTTTTTGTTGATAGAACAAGTGTACCATACGGCGAAGCGCGGAGGATAGAGGATAAAAACATCCACAGATTACTCAGATGATGCAGATCGATTCTTTTTCTCTGCGAAATCCTTGCAATCTGTGGATTATCTTTTGAACTGAAATTTCTGTGCGGAATTCCTATTCCTGCGGCAAAGCGGAAGTGATCTTTTGCAACATCAATGAGCCCAGGGATTGTTCTTTCGATTTCTGTCGCACGAATTCTTTTAGTTTTTTGATTTGCAGGGCAGGGAGGGGCGCTTCGGCAGCGTCAATTTCGATTTGATCGCTGGTGAATACCAAAATGCCCTTGATCTCAGGAACTTCGTCGCCATCCATTTTCTTGGAGAAATATTTTTTGAGAGATTCGATGTGATTTTCCAATTCGAGATCGGGACGGCCAATGCCTTCCTGTCCAAAGATGGTCATGTAGGCCTGCATAAATCCACCGCCGGATAGTCTCCAGCGATTCTTTTCATACGTCACTTTGCCGCGTTGGTGGAACGGCATCAAGATCCAAATCCCTGCCGGGCCAACCAGCAGATGGGAGACGGGCGCCACGTAATGGTAAATGGTCGTATCGCCAGGCAAGCCCTTGAGACTCGCGTCCAGTTGTTCGTCGGGGCGCGGGGTGCGGCCCCAACGATTGGTGAAGAACATGCCGACCTGCGTCATCATAAAGCCCACGATGAGAGCGGCAATGGAGTAATAGAATAACTCGGGCTTTTGGAAGGAGATATACATTCCGACGCCAAGCACGGCCAGCGCGCCCAGGCTTGTGAATTGTCCGATCTTGCTGTTGCGTGCGATCAGTTTTTCGTTCTTGATGATTTTCATTGATATCCTTTGTGTCGGTGCGGATTATTTCTTCAAACTTTCTTCAATAGCAGTTTTCATTGCGTCGAGCACTTTTGCTTCCACCGCGTTCTTTGCAACGCGGATGGCGTTCTTGATGGCGTACGCGTCCGAGCGGCCATGCCCGATGAAGACCAGCCCATTCACACCGAGCAGGGGAGCCGCGCCTTCCTCGGACGGGTCGAGCAGTTTTTTGATCTGACCCAGCGCAGGCTTTACCAGCAGCCCGCCAATTTTTGTCGGCAGGTTGCCGTTCTTGATCGTCTCGCGGATCTTGTCAACGATCAACTTGGCAACTGCTTCGTCTGATTTCAACATGACATTGCCGACAAACCCATCAGTCACGGCCACGTCTACTTTGCCGCCGATGACTTCCTTGCCTTCCACGTTCCCAAAATAATTTAGCCCCGATGCTTTCAACAAAGGTGTTGCGCCTTTTACAAGCTCGTTACCTTTGCCTTCTTCCTCGCCGTTTGAAACCAGTCCAACCTTTGGATTCTTTACACTGCGCACTTTCTCTGCATAGATACTTCCCATGATTGCAAACTGTAAAAGATTTTCCGGCTTGCAATCAGGGTTGGCACCGATGTCGAGCACCACACACGAACCGGTCGCAGTCGGGAACGGGCCGGCCAGCGCGGGACGATCCACTCCGCGCAGGCGGCCTAGCCGAAACAACGCGGTGACCATTCCTGCGCCGGTGTTGCCCGCCGTGACAAATGCGTCCGCTTCGCCGCGCTTGACCAGGTCAATGCCAACAGCCATTGAGTTTTGTGAATCTTTGTGCCGCGCTTTGAAGGCTAGTTTCTCGCCCTTGTCTTCCATTGTCAACATCTCCGGCGCATGGACGATTCGGATGGGCAAACTGCCCGGGTTTTGCGCGGCCAGCACAGGTCCGA
>JAKBYW010000188.1:0-5054 GCA_021840275.1 Chloroflexota bacterium
CGATCTGTATCCGTTTGCGAAGGGCGGACATTATTTATTGACCTTCGATAACCACAACTCGGTCAATGGGATTCGGGAATTCGCGCACGCGCGCGGCGCAAAGGTGACTTATATTCCAGTTGTTCTGCCGGACATGCGCGTCGACGCTTCATCTCTCGACGGTTACTTTGCGCGTGCCCAAAAGGGCGCGGCCAATCTGTTTGCTTATCCGGCCCAATCGAACTTCTCATCGGTCGTGCATCCGTTGGATTGGATCGAGAAGGCCCATGCCGCAGGCTGGGACGTTTTGCTCGATGTGGCCGCTTTTGCGCCGACCAATCAACTCGACCTTTCAAATTTCAAACCCGATTATGTGCCGCTTTCATTCTATAAAATGTTCGGTTATCCCACCGGCGTCGGGGCGTTGATCGCGCGCAGGGAAGCGCTGGCAAAATTGCATCGTCCGTGGTTTGCGGGCGGGACGATCACGGTCGTATCGGTGCAGGGCGATAGATTTTACTTGGCCGATGGTCACACCGCCTTTGAAGACGGCACGCCCGATTATTTGAATATCCCCGCCGTCGAGATCGGACTCAAACACATCGAGTCGATTGGCTACGATGTGATCCACGAGCGTGTGATGTGCCTAACCGGCTGGCTGCTCGAAAATTTAGTCTCTATGAAACACAGCACAGGCGAACCGCTGGTGCGCGTCTTTGGCCCGACTACCACCGAAGCACGCGGCGGCGCGGTGACGGTCAACTTCTTCGATAAAGACGGCAATGCCATTGACCATCGCTTCATTGAAAGCGAAGCTAATAAAGTCAACATCTCCTTGCGGACGGGCTGCTTCTGCAACCCCGGCGCGGGCGAGATCGCGCTCGGACTCTCACGCGTCGAGTTGGATGTGTGCTTCTCACAACCCGGTCACGAACAACGTTTGAGCATTGATGATTTTCGTTTATGTATCAATGGCAAGTCCAGCGGCGCAGTGAGGATTTCAGTTGGCATGGTGACGAACTTCAACGACGTGCAAGCGTTGTTGAGTTTTGCGAGAGGGCTGTTGAATTAGTAAACAGATTTTCAGTAGGAGGCCAAAATGAATATGGATTTAGAAACTATCAAGCAAGCTTTAAGTGCTCTTGCCACAACTATTGGCATTCTAAAGCAAGCAAAAGATTTATTACCCGAAAACGATAAAAAAAAGAAGTAGGGGGAGCTATAGAAAATGCGGAGAGACAACTTAAGATTGCAGAATCTCAAGTGGCAGAAACAATGGGATATGAGCTTTGTAGGGCACACTTTCCTCCAGGCATAATGGTTTCATCAAATGGTTTGAGTTGGAAATGTCAAGATTGCGGTAATACCAAAACTTTTGAGAGAGGCAGTCTTTGGACTCCCTGGAGTGGCAAAAAATCATGAATATCCAAGATGTTCTCCTAATTTACGAATACAACTATTGGGCCAATAAGCGCATTCTCGCTCAATGCAAAAACGCAACGCTGGAACAATTCACTGCCCCGGCAGAATTTCCTTTTGGCGGTCTGCGAGGAACTGTCGTCCACATCCTCGACGCCGAATTTGGCTGGCGCATGTTTTTACAAAACAACGACTGGTCGGCACCTGAATTGAAGCCGGAAGATTTTCCAACTCTTGATTTGATTCAGAAACGCTGGAAGAAAGAAGAACAGGAATTCCGCGCCTATCTCGCCACTCTAAAAGATGAAGACATGAATGTCCACCGGATTTATGACACTCCCGAAGGTCAGCATCGCGACCGGGTTCTCTGACATTGTCTTCTGCATGTGGTCAATCACGGGACACAATATCGCAGTGAGGCCGCGGCGCTGCTGACGAGACTGGACCAATCGCCGGGCGATCTGGATTTCACTGTATTTCTGAATGGATACAAACCGGTACGATGATCTGAGGATACAATTCCTGGCCGTGCGGCGCTCTTAACAATTATCGGGAATAGCACGCGAACACAACCTGAAAGATGGCGTTGGGATGACAAAAGACGTCCTCTTTAGAAGACGCCTTCTTTCCGTTTACGCCACAAATCTATTGACAAACCTATTGATATTGACAGTCCAATTCATCGTGATATAATGGTAATGACATCATATCACCGTACCTCATAGGTTTGATGAAATGTATATTCCCGTACAAACTGAACGCTTGTATGAACAGATCGTAAACCAAATCGAGCAACGTATTGTTGCGGGAGAACTTAAGGTGGGCGATCAGTTGCCTCCCGAGAAAGAACTTGCGGAGCAATTCGGAGTAAGCCGTACTGCCGTGCGGGAAGCAGTCAAGACTTTGCGCGAAAAACGGCTGGTGGAAATCCGCCCAGGCAGAGGTACTTTCATTACAACCGGCGCGCCGGGGAGTATGCGCCACTCACTTGACCTGATTATGAAGTTTGGGGTGGCGAATGGTTCTTCCAGTTTGGTTGAGGTGCGGGAGATCCTCGAACCGGAAATTGCAGCGCTGGCAGCAACGCGGATAACCGACGAGTACATTGCTGCGATGCAGCAGGCCGTGTCAATTATGGACACCGCGTTGGATAAAGTAGATGTCTTCGTCGAAGCAGACCTCGACTTTCATCTTGCCCTGGCCGAAGCGACCCAAAACCCCATCATTCCTCTTTTGATGGACCCGATCATTGACATACTCCGCGAGCAGCGAAAGCGCATAGGACTTGTACACGGCGGGCTTGACCGTGGGCAGTTTCATCATAAGAAAATTTTGGAAGCCGTTATTCAGCGCAATCCGCAGCTCGCGCGCCAGGCAATGCAAGATCACCTTCAACAAGTACGCGAAGATTCAAACGTCTCGACCAGGTAAACCTGTTTGAGGCTTTTTTAATTCCTGGAGGATTTCATGGCTAAGTTGGGATTTGTCGGTCTGGGTGTTATGGGTAGCCGCGTGGTCAAGCGCCTGTTGGATGCAGGCTATGAGGTAACCGGTTATAACCGCACGAAATCAAAAGCCCAGTGGTTATTGGATGCCGGTATGAAATGGGCGGATACGCCGCGCGCCGTTGCCGAAGCCTCGGATGTTGCCTTGAGTATGGTGACGAACACGGACGCGCTTCGCAATGTCGTGGAAGGACCTGATGGTTTGCTGGCAGGTTTGACTTCCGGCAAAATCTATTTGGATATGAGCACGATCAGCCCTGCCTTCAGCCGCGATCTGGCAAAGCGCGTCTCTGCACTGGGCGCGTCCATGCTGGATACGCCGGTATCTGGGAGTGTGATCACACTGGAAGAGGGAAAGTTAACGCTTATGGTTGGGGGCGATCAAGCAATATTTGAAAAGATAAAACCCATTTTATTAGCTATCGGACCAAAAGCGACTCATGTCGGACCGAATGGACTGGCTGTGACGATGAAGATTGCCACCAACCTCAGCCTTGCTGTGCAAATGCTGGCATTCAGTGAAGGCATGTTGCTTGCGGAAAAGAGCGGCATCAAACGCGAGACCGCTGTTGAAGTTTTGGTCAACAGTGCGATCGCTTCGCCGATGGTGAAGTATCGCGGCCCGTTCGTGCTGGAAATGCCGGAGGAGGCCTGGTTCAACGTGAACATGATGCAAAAGGACATGAACCTCGCTCTGGAGCTGGGACGTCAACTGGATGTGCCGCTGCCGACTACTGCCGTGACGAATGAGTTTCTCACCGCTTCGCGCGGTATGGGATTGCAGGAACAGGATTTCGCGGTCATGTTCAAGGTGCTGGCGCGAATGTCAGGAGCGGGAAAATGACAAAGAAGACTGAGCAGACCAAAGTGCCCCCAAAAGAAGCGGTTGACGTCGAGCATTGGCTGCACATCTACGAGCAGATGGTTAAGATCCGCGAGTTCGAAGAGAAAGCCAATGATCTGTATATGAAGGCGCTCATGCCTGGACTGACGCATCTGTATTCGGGACAGGAAGCGGTTGCAGTCGGAGTCTGCGAGGCGCTGCGCCGCGACGATTACATTACCAGCACACATCGTGGACATGGCCATTGCCTCGCCAAAGGTGCCTCGGTGGATTTGATGTTTGCCGAACTGCTCGGTAAGGAAGCCGGATATTGCCGCGGCAAGGGCGGCTCGATGCACATCGCTGATCCCGACTCGGGCAATCTTGGCGCGAACGCAATCGTCGGCGGAAGCGCGGGGATTGCAACGGGCGCAGCATTTTCAGCGAAGATGCGCGGCAGTGATCAAGTGGCGGTTTGTTTTTTTGGTGAGGGGGCTTTGGGACAGGGACTGTTATATGAAGTGATGAACATGGCTTCGCTCTGGAAACTGCCTGTTATTTATGTTTGCGAAAACAATCAATATAACGAATACACACACTTTAGCGAAGTCACGGCAGGCGAGATAACAGCGCGGGCAAAGGCATTTGGCATTTATGCGGAAACCATAAACGGGCAGGATGTTCAACTTGTCTATGAGGCCATGCAGAAGCTGGTTGAACGCGCCCGCCGCGGCGAAGGCCCTGCATTTTTGGAATGTTTGACTTATCGTTATTATGGCCATCATGTCGGTGACATCAGCCGCACCTATTACCGCTCGAAGGAGGAAGAACAGGAATGGCAGACAACGCGCGATCCGCTGACACTTCTGGCAGAAAAACTGATCGGACAAAAATTAACCGATCAATCTGTGCTGGATCACATTCACACAGATGTATTGTCTGAAATAGAAAATGGCGTGCAATTCGCGATCAACGCGCCCTACCCGGATCCAAGCGAGGTTGATGAAGATGTTTATGCATAATGCTTGCGACATCCGGAGGCGTCAAAATGGCTGAACGTGAATTGACATTTGCAGAAGCAATCCGTGAAGCGCTGGCGGAAGAGATGCGGCGCGACCCGACCGTGTTCATTATCGGTGAAGATGTGGCCGAAGCGGGCACGCCGTTCAAAGTCCTGTCGGGATTGGTAGAAGAGTTTGGAACAAATCGTGTGTTCGATTCTCCGATCTCCGAGCCTGGATTTAGCGGGATCGGCGTCGGCGCGGCAATGACCGGCATGCGTCCCGTTGTGGATTTGATGTTCGGCGATTTTCTCACGCTGGCAATGG
>JAKBYW010000189.1:0-5054 GCA_021840275.1 Chloroflexota bacterium
AGTCGCGATTGGCCACGCAGGAATGATCCACAGCGGCGGGCGTTCGGCGGTGTAGTAGTGCCAAAGATTGGTCTGGGTGCCCCATGCCTCGATCACGAGTCCGCCGACAGTCCCGACCAGAACAATCAAGCCGTCGGTGCGGAGGTCGGCGCGGGCCACGATGGTCAAAGACATGAAGAGGAAAATACCGAGCAGCAGCCAGTCCATGTAAAGCCACCATGGCCCGTGCCAATCTACATAAGCCAGATATTCTTCAGCTAGCGGCCACCAAACGTAAATAATGAGGCAGATAATAAAGAAAAAGCCGCTGAGAAGAATCGCGGATGATCGGGTCCAGCGAATGAGGGGAGGCAGTTGACGCATGAAGCGATTATATCAATAGAGAAAGCGATGGTTTAATTTGAGCATTGACAAGTTTTTTGCTTGTCTTATAATATAGTTAGTATGTTGTGGCAACCAACTAATTAATCCAGCCATGAATTCCAAAAATACGGCAGATCAGGCTTTCGTTCGGGAAGTCAATTTATCTTCAGTGCTTCGGGTGATCCACACAGAAGCCCCGCTTTCCCGCGCACAACTTGCTAATGTCACAGGATTGAATAAATCCACCGTGTCCAGCCTGGTGGAAGAATTGTTGGCTCGCGGCTTGATCCATGAAACTGGGGTGAACTCGAATGGCACAGGCCGTCCCTCTACATTATTGGAAATCAACCCACAGGCGGGGTCCATCATTGGCGTGGAATTTGGTGTGGATTTCGTCTCGGTTGCGTTGACCGATTTTCTTGGAAATATCTTATGGCGGCAGGTGGTAAATGCCGACCCGGCAGATGATCAGGAGACCACACTAACCAAAACGCTGGATTTGGTGCATGAAGCTGTTACGGTTTGCCGTAAGATGTCTCTGTTATTGATTGGCCTCGGCCTCGCCGCGCCAGGGATCGTGGACTTGGAGCATGGGATCCTGGTTTTCGCTCCCAATCTGGGCTGGCGAAACGTTCCATTGCAAAAAATATTTTCCGATAAAACCGGTTTGAAAGTGTTCATCGAAAATGACGCCAATGCTGCCGCGATTGCAGAGCATCTCTTTGGGGTGGCCCGTCATAGCAACGATTTCATTTTTGTATTTGTCGGGGTTGGTATTGGCAGTGGTTTATTCCTGAATGGAAAGCTGTATCGCGGCAAAAACGGTTATGCTGGTGAGATCGGCCGATCCCCAATTATGGCTGAGTCATCCCAATTACAAGATCAAGTTGGAGACCTCGGTTACTGGGAAACATACGCCAATCAATCCTCGATCTCTCAGCGGTATCGGGCGCGCTTGAAACTTAAGCCCAATAACATCAATTCGATGCTTTTTTCAGAACATAATCCTCTGCTTTCGATTTCCGCCATCAAGCAGGTTGCCGATGCTGAAGACGCGGATATGAGAGATTCCATTTCTGAGGCAGGCATAGCTTTGGGACAGGGCTTTGCCAGCCTGATTAATATCTTTAATCCAGAGAAGATCATCCTTGGCGGACCATTTAGCATTATCGGTGAATATCTTCTGCCATCCACTCAAGGTGCCGTTACCCGCTATGCGTTTCCGGAAATTGGCCGGCAGGCAGGAATTGTGTTATCCACGTTTGGACAGGATGCCAGCCTGATTGGGGCAATTGCTATCGTCGTTGACGATGTGCTGTCTAAACCCTCACATGTTGAAAGGAGGTGATAGAAAAAAAGCGAACAAATAGTAAATCAATTCCAATCGATGGTTACATTTAAAACAAATTAAATAAGGAGAAGAAATATCATGTCTAAGAAATATCTCTACAGCCTGCTGGCTGTCATCCTCGTGGCCGCATTTGCGCTTTCCGCTTGTGGTCCCGCTGCGACGCCGACAGAAGTAATGACTCAGGCCCCTGCCGCGACGCAGGCTCCTGCCGCAACTCAGGCTCCCGCCGCTACCACCGCCGCTGGCGGTCAGGTGGAAGTGTTCTCCTGGTGGGTTGGCCCCGGTGAAGCAGATGGCTTAGCCGCGATGATCAAAATCTTCCAGGCCAAGTATCCGAATGAAACATTCGTGAATGCCTCCGTCGCGGGTGGTGCAGGCACAAATGCCAAAGCAGTGCTGGCGACCCGTCTTCAAGGCGGTGATCCCCCGGATTCCTGGCAGGCTCACGCTGGTGAAGCCACCTTCGCTTATGTGGATGCGAAACAGATTCAACCGCTGGATGATTTCTTCAAATCAAGTGGCTTTGGTGCGGCACTGCCGGCCGCTCTACTCCCCTTGATTTCCAAGGATGGTCATCCCTACAGCGTGCCGGTGAACATTCACCGCTCGAACGTCATGTGGTACAACCCGAAGGTGTTGGCGGCGGCGAAAGTAACGTTGCCCGCTGGTGGATTCAAAACCTATGACGAATTCTTCGCCGCTTGCGATAAGATCAAAGCCGCTGGCAAGACCTGCCTGGCTCTCGGACCCGCTTGGACTGCTGAGCACCTGTTCGAGAACGTTATGATCGGTACGCTGGGCGCGGACGGCTGGGCTGGCCTGTGGACCGGCAAGACGGATTGGGCCAGCGCCGATGTCACGAAGGCGTTGCAAAATTATGCCAAGGCTCTTTCCTACACCAACAGCGATGCTGCGACCCTGTCCGACTGGCAGCCAGCTGCCAAGCTGATGACCGATGGCGATGCGGCCTTTAATATCATGGGCGACTGGGCATACGGCTACTTTGCCAATCCCGCTCCTAATGGCCTCGCTTTGACACCGCACACCGACTTCGACTGGACCTCGCCTCCAGGAACCCAAGGCATCTTCGTGTTCCTGGCTGACAGCTTTGTCCTGCCGGTGGGTAACAAGAATCCTCAGGGTACCATGGATTGGCTGACCATTGCCGCTTCGAAAGAAGGACAGGAAGCCTTCAACCCGCTCAAGGGTTCGATCTGCGCCCGAACCGATTGCGACCCGAAACTCTTTAGCGAGTATTCGCAGAACGCCGCTAAAGATTGGGCCAGCAATACAGTCGTTGGTAGTTTGACGCATGAGGTTGTCGGTAATCCATCCTGGAACAGCAAGATCGCCACAGCCCTAGGCTTGTTCGTGGCTGATCCGACGAAGGTTGCCGATTTCCAGACAGCACTTGTCGCGGCCTGTAAATCAGACGGCGCTTGCAAGTAGTAAGTGAAGTTAGCAAGTAAGTAAGAGAATGGGCGGCTCAATGAGCCGCCCATTTTGAAAGTGAAGACCGATAATTTCTCAGATTCCGATTTGTGCTTGACAGTTCCGACCTCGACCACTAATATTATGTTGAGAATCAGGATCGAGAGGTAGTAAATGCTTCGAAAATTCGAATTCAACATGCGGCAACTCATTCTGGCAGTTGTTTTGATGGTTGTAGGCATTAGTTCTGTCTATTTTCTCAAATCAACTGAACTTGTTATTGGGGGAAAGAATTTCACATCAATAGGCATCCTATTGTGCGGCCTGATTTTTTATTCCGGTGTATTGGTCATTGTGGCAATGTTCAAAAACGAGACCTATCTCTCGATTGCATTGCTGCTGCCTTCCATCCTGGCGGTCGCAATTTTTGTCTATGGTTTCATTGGCTGGTCGGTCAGGGTTTCTTTTAGCCAGTGGAAGGGCCTTCTGCCGGACTACACTTTTGTTGGATTGAAGCAATATACTGATCTGCTCCATGATCCCAGGTTTATCATCGACGTTCGGAATACTGCCGTATTCACCGTAGGTTTCATTTTGGGCTGTCTCATTATCGGGCTTGGGTTAGCCATTCTACTCGACCAACACCTTAAAGGGGAAGCGCTCTTCCGCGGCATCTTTCTGTTTCCAATGTCAATCTCGTTCATCGCTTCAGGAGTGGTCTGGGGATGGTTGATGAATCCGGCAACTGGTGATCGAGTGACTGGGATTAATCTCATTTTCAAGTCATTCAGGCTCGACTTTTTGATCAGCCTTTGGTATTCTTCACCTCAACCATGGGGAATGGTATTTACTGTGATCCCTGCCGTCTGGCAGCTTTCAGGTTTCACCATGGCGCTTTACCTCGGCGGCATTCGCAGTATCTCGGATGATTTGCGTGAAGCAGCCCGCGTCGACGGTGCGACAGAGTTTGAAATCTATCGCTATATTATTTTGCCGATGCTTCAACCTGTTACTCTAAGTGCGGTGATCATCCTGGGACACATGTCGCTAAAGATATTTGATTTGATAGTGGCACTTGGCCATAAAGATCTTCGTCTGGATGTTCCAGGCATATACATGTGGACGACGACCTTTGATGGCAATCAGTACGCGCAGGGAGCAGCGATAGGCGTGCTGATGCTGATCAGCGTGGCGATCCTGGTTGTGCCTTATCTGGTTCAGAATATGCGGACGGAGACTGAGATATGAATCGGCGGGCCGCACTTCATACCTTGTTTTATTTGATCCTGATCGCGCTTGCAATTGTCTACCTTCTTCCGATCTATCTCATGGCGCTGACTGGTTTTAAAGCCCTCAATGAAGTTGATCTAAGAACCATGTGGAGCTTGCCGACGGGTGGTTTGCGTATCGAAAATTTCATTGCAGGATATAAACAGCTTGCCCCAAATCTAACCAATAGTCTCGAGATGGTAATCCCTGAAGCTCTGCTCTCATCATTGTTGGGTTCCATTAACGGTTATTTGCTCTCGAAGTGGAAGTTTCGCGGTTCGAATCTGCTCTTCACTTTGATTCTTTTCGGGATGTTCATTCCGTACCAAAGCATTTTGATTCCGCTCGTAAAATTCATGCAATTCCTCAAGCTGTATGGGGATCTTCCCGGGTTGGTGTTGGTGCATATTATCTACGGAATCCCGATTACGACCTTGATCTTTCGCAACTACTACGCCGGTATATCCACCGAGATCCTTGAAGCGGGCCGCATTGATGGCGCCAGTCTGTTCGGCCTTTATCGTTACATCATGTTCCCGCTCTCAGCACCGAGTTTTGCAGTTGTGATCATTTGGCAATTCACTCAAGCCTGGAATGAATTTCTCTTTGCGGTAATTTTGACCAACCAGTCTCACTGGCC
>JAKBYW010000190.1:0-5045 GCA_021840275.1 Chloroflexota bacterium
TCGCTGTGCCCCTACATAAATCAATGAACTCAATCGTCTCTCGCCGCACGTTGCTTTGGCTCGCGCCGTTGACCTTTCTCGGCGTCTTTTTCTTCTATCCCTTTTTTCGGATCCTTGCTTACAGCTTCAATCTTTCCACGCTGATTGCGACCAACCTTCAACTTGCCTTTCAGGTTTTGTTCTTTACTTTTTACCAGGCCATCCTCTCAACTTTTCTCACGCTTCTCATCGGCCTTCCTGCCGCTTATCTCTTCTCGCGATATGACTTTCGCGGCAAATCCCTGCTGCGCGCTCTGACTGCCGTTCCGTTCATGCTTCCAACAGTCGTGGTCGCGGCTGGATTCAGCGCCTTGCTCGGCCCGAATGGTTGGATCAACCTTGGACTTGTAAGACTTGTTGGACTTGTCAGACCTATTTCTTTTATTGGTACACTCGGAGCGATCCTGCTCGCCCACGTTTTCTACAACACTACCATCGTCATTCGCATCGTCGGCAACGCGCTCTCAAGCCTCGACCCGAAACTGGAGCAGGCCGCGCGTTCCCTGGGCGCGGACTCGCGCCGCGTCTGGCTAAATGTGATATTGCCGTTGCTTCGTCCGTCATTGTTCGCATCCTCCCTGCTCGTCTTCCTGTTCGATTTCTCCAGTTTCGGCGTGATCCTTTTGCTGGGCGGTCCGCGCTTTGCCACACTCGAGGTGGAGATTTATATTCAAGCCTTGCAGTTGCTCAATCTTCCGCTGGCCGCCTTGCTTTCGTTGATTCAATTGCTTTGCACACTGGCTTTTTCCATTCTTTATACGCGCACGCTGACTCTCACTTCCGTCCAAACCGCGCCGCGCTCGGCGGAAAGTAACGTCCGTAAAGCAAAAACATTTCGCGAAAGGTCTTTTGTACTTGCGTTTTGCGTTTTACTTTTTACGTTTTTTGTTTTACCGATGCTTGCCCTGCCTCTCCGCTCTGTCTCCCGCCTCGATGCCAATCGCGGTGATCGTGCACAAACCCAGATCGGCTTTACCACCGATTACTACACGGAACTATTTATCAACCGCCGCGATTCGATCTTCTACGTCCCACCGATCCAGGCCGCGTTGAATTCGCTTGCCTATGCCAGCGCGACAGTTCTGCTGTCACTTTTGCTTGGCTTTCCTGCCGCGTCCGCGTTGGCGGAGCTTGGCCGCCTCGAAAAGATCCTCGACCCGATTCTTATCCTGCCGCTTGGTGCTTCTGCCGTGACACTTGGCCTAGGCTTCATTATTGCATTTGGCCGCTTGCTCACTTCTCCATGGCTAGTGCCTCTCGCTCATACACTCGTGGCTTTGCCATTCGTCATTCGCGCACTTCAACCCGCGATTGCATCCATCCCTGACCGATTGCGCCAGGCTGCCTCATCTCTCGGCGCGTCACCGTTTCGCGTCTGGCAAAATGTGGATTGGCCGATCCTGCGCCGCGCGACTCTCTCTGCCGCGACTTTCGCATTCACGATCTCGCTCGGTGAGTTTGGCGCGACGTCCCTGCTTTCGCGCCCCGAGTATCCGACCATCCCAATTGCCATCTATCGTTTCCTCTCCCAGCCCGGCGGTTTGAATTATGGTCAGGCCATGGCCATGGCGACACTGCTCATGGCGCTCACGATTGCCAGCATTCTGCTCATTGAAAAACTGCGCCTGCCCGGCACGGGAGAATTCTGATGCTCGAACTGCGCGGCATTTATAAAAGCTATGAAGGCCAGCCGCTTCTGAGCGGCGTCTCGTTCACGCTGGACAAGGCCGAAACGATTTGTTTGCTGGGCGCCTCGGGCAGCGGAAAATCCACGCTGCTGCGGATGATCGCCGGACTCGAATCGCCCGATGCTGGACAAATTCTGTGGAATGGAAATGATCTCGCATCCACGCCACCTCATCTGCGGGATTTTGGGCTGGTCTTCCAGGACTACGCGCTTTTCCCTCACCTCAACGTTTTCGACAACGCGGCCTTCGGCTTGAAAATGAGGAATTGGCCCAGGAATAGAATTCAGGCGCGTGTGGCCGAAGCCCTGGACATTGTCAACTTAAATGTCTTTGGCAATCGCAAAGTCACAGACTTATCCGGCGGCGAACAACAGCGCGTGGCGCTGGCGCGCGCGCTGGCTCCGCGCCCGCGACTCTTGATGTTCGACGAGCCGCTCGGCGCCCTGGATCGGGCCTTGCGCGAAGGCCTGCTTAATCAACTGCGCGACATCCTGCATCGTACCGGCATTCCTGCCATTTATGTCACCCACGATCAGGAAGAAGCCTTTACCATCGCAGATCGCGTGTTGCTTTTGCACGCTGGCCAGATTGTGCGCGCAGGGAGTCCCGCCGAGGTGTGGGGCAATCCGGGGTCTGTGTGGGCGGCG
Organism: Chloroflexota bacterium; assembly: GCA_021840275.1. Lineage (GTDB taxonomy): Bacteria > Chloroflexota > Anaerolineae > Anaerolineales > Villigracilaceae > Fen-1038. The sequence goes on from JAKBYW010000190.1 coordinate 2,375, forward strand.
GAATTTTTGGGGTTGGGAAATGTAATTGAAGGTTTGAAGGTTGAAGGTTGGAAAGTTGAAACAAAGTTTGGCATCTTCGACGTGAATTGCGGGCACAAGCATCAGGCGGGAGAAAAAATCCATTTGCTGGCGCGCTCGCTTGAGGCTCGTGCTGAGCAAAGTCGAAGCATCCGGGAAGAAGCGAATATAATTCGCGGCCAAGTCAATGATGTCATCTTCCAGCAGGATCGGTTTAAAGTCACGCTGGATAACGGTCTGTATTTTTATTTGGATGATGAGCCGAAGATGGGGGAGGAGCTTGAAATCAGAGTTAAGATAGAATGTCTGGAATGAACGAGCCGATAATTGTCCTGAAGAAAAATATCGCGGGCAAGGTAACCTGGCAATACGAGGGCCGCTTGCTTCGCCGTGAGTCGAACGCGGTCGTGCTCGAAGCGCTCTTCAACCGCCCCGACACGCCTTTCATGGATGTGATCTTGAAAGAGAAGGATCGCTTCGTCGAGACTTTTTATACAGACCATTGGTATAACATTTTCGAAATTTATGATCGCGATCATGGACAGATCAAAGGCTGGTATTGCAATGTCGGGCGTCCGGCTGTAATCGCAGACGGGGTCGTTTCGTATGTTGACCTGGCGTTGGATCTATGGGTTGCGTCAGATGGAAAACAAACGGTGCTGGACGAAGATGAGTTCGATGAATTATCGCTTAATGCAAAAGATCGCGAGATGGCAAGTTCAGCGCTTGCTGAACTGCAAGAGTTGTTTGAATCAAAACGGCTCCCGTGATGAAGCCGTTTTGATTTTTGGTTAGGTGTTATCCACCTTGAAGCGCTTTCAAAATTTGATCTCCGTATTGCCATGCTAAAACGCTAGCCAAGCAACAACAGCACAGAACTACAACGACTACTGCACCGATGATGAGCGGCGTGTTGTTTTTCTTCGGTGCATCTGGCATGGGGGTTGGAACCGGGACGTTCATGTTATCGTTCATCTTCTCTTCTCCTTTTGATGAATACGGAATGAAATTTTGGAGCGTTATAGTTCTCCAAAAGTGAAACCCAAAGATCAGGCTTGCTCTTTGCTTGTGCGGCGCGCCCACCACCACATCAGGAAAATGATCAGGATGGCGACCAGGACGACGATCACGATTGGGACAAGGATGGACAAAAAAGAAATCACCGTGGATGCGACATCTTCTGCAATGCTGACGGGAACATTTCCTGCGCCGCCGGTCGTGGCTGTGACCATTGGGCGGAGCATGCCCGATTTGACTGCGTGCACGCCCCCGGCCACCAGCAATCCGCAAGCCAGCGCAAAGGCGGGACTTATGCCCGTTATAACTCTTGTGCTTGCGGCAAAGACAATTGCTCCGGCGACCGGGCGCACGAAAGTCTGGATCAGATCGTTGAGATGATTGACCACCGGAATTTTATCAGCCAGCATTTCGATGATGAGCAGGATGCCAAGCAGGATCAAAATCCAGGGGTTGGCAAGTGTGTCAAATGGCGCACTAAGTTTGAACAGATTTGTATAATGCGCCAGCACGCCGACCACCAGCAGAGGAATGTAGGCGTTAAGTCCGGCGCTGGCCGAAAGCCCGAAGGAGGAAAAGATACCCAGCAATATCTGCATGCTCGTCTCCTAGCCTGAAAGTCCGGGGAAACCGCTCCAGGTGTGGGTGAGATTGAAGCGGAAGAGATCGATGCTCAAGATCATGATAAGCGCCATGGTCAAACCAGCCAGCGCAGGCAGCCATAGCTGGCGAACGTGGTCGAAGGCGTTTTCCTGCCGCATGAGCATGACCCACACGATGCTAAAGACCATTGTCAATAGCGCCAGTACACCCAGAGTGCTGACAATCGCGACGGGGTAAAGGACAAAAGGGTTTCCCGTCAGGGCACCGAAATCTATCAGAAGCACGATACCAACCAAAAGTCCAAATTGAGGCCAGCTCAACGCAGGCCTTTCGTCAGGTGTGCGCCAGATGCTTTGGTTATACAATGGGTACAGAACGCTGGCCATGGCGATTCCCATACCGCTTCCAGTGAAGAGTCTCATCGTATTGTCGGTTACGTATAGATTTGGAATTTTATCGAACACACCCGGATATGTGCTCTTCATCAAAGCCAGGTAGGAATTGGAACCATCCACTGCAAAGGAAAGGAAGAAGATGATCAACACGGCCAGGATGCCGCGATTGGGAAGTTTGTTCTTCCTGCGGCTGACGAATATCTGGAAGATCAGCGCGATGGCCGCGGCATTGAACTCGCCCGTGCAACGCGCGCACAAGGGCAGTTGCAGACTGCCGATGTGCAGGGAATGTGAATCGAGACGATGACAGACAGCATAGCCGACCGCGTCCAGCTTGCCCATCAGGCCGGGAGGCGCGATATAGATCCATCCGGCCAGGGCGAAAAGGGCACCCATGGGAACCAGCCATTTGATCAATGTATGAAATGGGGTGGATTGCTTTTCTTTAACCATGCACATCATTATATGGGCATTGTTTGGGAAAAGCAAGAAAGTAATCGTTTGGGGTAAGATTAAAGAGATAGCCCATAAGTAAGGAGGTATCGAGAATGGATCGCATTGGAATCCTGACCGGCGGCGGGGACGCGCCAGGCTTGAATGCCGTCATCCGTGCCGCAGTGAAAACTGCGATCCTTGAA
>JAKBYW010000191.1:0-5040 GCA_021840275.1 Chloroflexota bacterium
CGTTGAGCCTGGCTGCCATCTACCAGACTGAGGCGCAGACCCGCGCGCTGACGCGGATTTCCTCGCGCTATAAATGGGTGGTAGTCATGGGCGTTTTTGCGCTCAACGTGATCGTTGGGATTTTTACCTATTTGCGTCCTGAAAAGATATTTCTATTTCTTGAAAGACTTGAATTTGAAAAACCGTCTTCGTTGGCGTTAAAAATCTTCGGCGTGATTCTCGTCATCGCAGGCTTTCCATTTCTCTGGTACATAAAATTTTATTTCTTCGGAAAAGCTCTGACGGAATTATTTCCTCTCTTATGGGTGATGTGGGCGGTGGCTTTTATTCAGGCCGTCATTCTTAAACACATCACGCGCTTTTCCTGGCCAACTGTTTTTATGACGGCTTTACTTTTGAATGGCATCGTATTTCAAACCTACGCCATCTTCCAACCCGTCACCGATTATCCGTTCTCGCTCGGTTGGTCGGAAGCCAGCCGCTATTATTATGGCTCGCTTCTTTTCAGCCAATCCATCTATGGCGTAAAACTTCCGCTTTCGATCTGGCATGCCACGCGTTATTTTTTACAGGCGATCCCGTTTATCGTCAAAGGCCTGCCGCTTTGGGCGGATCGGCTCTGGCAATCTCTTCTTTGGCTTGGTATCGCGGGTCTTACTTCAGGGTTGATCGTGCGGCGTGTGAAGCCGCAAAATTGGGAAACGAAATTATTTCTCGGCGGCTGGTTTTTTTTGTACGTCTTTCAAGGCGCAATTTATTATCATCTGCAAATTTGCATCATCATTATTTTGCTCGGTGTTTCATCCCGCCATCCATGGCGCTCACTGATCGCGGTGCTGGCCGCTTCGTTTTGGGCAGGCATGAGCCGCCTCAACTGGTATCCCGTCCCGGCCATGTTGGCGATCACACTTTATTTGCTTGAAGAGCCGTTCTCACGTACAAAAAATTTTTGGCGATACATTGCGAAGCCCGCGCTTTGGGCTATGCTCGGACTTGCCACTGCATTGCTTGGTCAGGCATTTTACATTTCAATTTCCGGCAACACGGATTTGAGCGCGTTCAGTTCGAGCTTGCATTCGCCGTTGCTTTGGTATCGTTGGTTTCCAAACGACACGAATCCGCTGGGTGTGATCCCGGGGATTCTGATCGTTTCGCTTCCGCTGTGTGCGCTTCTCTTCTGGACTTTGCGCGGGCATCTGAACAATTTGCATTTCCTGCGCTCGAGCGGACTCGCGCTGATGACGCTCGTGTTGCTCGTAGGCGGACTCGTTGTCAGCACGAAGATCGGCGGCGGCGGCGACTTGCACAATATGGACGCCTACATGGCGTTGCTGGCGCTGGTGACGGTTTATTTCGTGGCCGACCGTGTCGAAACGGAGTCCGCTCAATCGTCGAGGTTTGAGGCGGTGACGTGGCCTTTCGTCGCGTTGATGTTAATTGTCCCGCTCGCGTTTTCTTTGTCGCGCATTGTCCCGCCCATCCAATATGATCGTGTGCAGGCCAATAAGGATTTGTCCACATTGCGAACGACTGTTCAAACTTACAGCAAGTCTGGCGAAGTTCTTTTTATGTATGAACGCCACTTGCTGACATTTGACATGATCCCGAATGTGCAGGTTGTGCAGGAATATGAAGTCATCCCGCTGATGGAGATGGCGATTTCCGGCAACCAACCTTATCTCGACAAGTTCTACGCCGATTTGAAGAACCATCGCTTTGCTGCCATCGTTGCCACCAAACAAAATCTCGATGCGAACAGCGGTGACTTCGCGGAAGAAAGTTCCATGTGGAATAAACTTGTTGCGCATCATTTGTTGTGCGAATACGAACCAGCCCTGACTCTTGAATCATCGAATATTCAGGTCCTTGTGCCGCGTGCTGCACCTGAGTGTCCGTCATCTTCGTCCGCAAGCGGACAACCCTGAGGTCATTATGAAAAAACGTTTTGGAGAATACGCCCATCGCGGCGACTATCACATCAACCCCGAAAAAGACTGGCCTTATCTGCCGGTCTATTTGGAGAAGATGGCGATGGCACGCAAATTTTTGAATACCTGTTCGACCGATCAAGTTATTTACGATATGGGCTGCGGCGAAGGCGTGCTGGTCAATGAATATCGCAAGGCTGGCTTCAATATCACCGGAATGGACTTGAATTATTCATCGGATGTCATCATTCAGCGCAACTTTCTGCAATCGGAAATTCCAGATAACTCTGTGGATGTCATTATCTGCACGGACGTGATCGAGCACTTGATCTTCTCCGATCAGGAGAAAGCCGTTGCCGAGTTTTCACGTATGCTCAAACCTGGCGGACGCGCACTAATCAGTGTGCCGAATCTGGCTCACCTGGCTTCGCGCATTTCGTTCGCTTTTACCGGCAAGCTCGTCCGCACCTCCAGCATTGACCGTCATCCCGGCGACCGGCCAGCGGGCGAATACGTGAAGATCATTGGGAAGCATTTTCACATTCGTTCCCGCAAAGGTGTTTTTCCGACCTTTCCAATGCTTTCCATTTTTACCGTCATCATGCCCTCCAATGTCATCTGGCTGCACAAGATCTACAATCGTTTGCTGGGTTATCCCAACTGGTGTTTTCTCAACGTCTTCTATCTTGAAAAACCGTCTGCCTGACGCGCTATGAAAATTTTGATCCTCAACAGCGAATACCCTCCGATCGGCGGCGGCGCGGGCAATGCCAGCGCGAATATTGCGCGCCTGCTCACCGGGATGGGCGAGGATGTCCTGCTGTTGACTGCACGTTTTGGCGATTTGCCTCACGAAGAAGCGCTTGACGGCCTGCGGATCATTCGCGTTCCAGCTTTGCGTAAACGGATGGATCGCTCCGGCGCGGTTGAGCAAATCTCTTTTATCTTTGCCGCTTCTTTCCGGACTTTGAGTTTGGTCCGACAATTCAAGCCAAACGTGACCCTGGCCTTTTTCGGTTTACCCTCCGGCGCGGTGGCGTGGCTCATCAAAAAAATCTACGGTGTGCCGTACGTTGTTTCTTTGCGCGGCGGAGATGTGCCAGGCTTTCGTCCGTACGATTTCAAGCTGTATCATAAAATTGCCGCGCCGTTTTTGCGCGTCATCTGGCATTCTGCTTCGGCGGTTGTCGCCAACAGCAAAGGCTTGCACGATTTAGCAACCGCCTTCGATTCGACGATTGAAATTCCCATCATCCCGAACGGCGTTGACCTTGAAAAATTTTCCTTGCCAGAGCGCGATTGGTCTGCGCCGCGCCTGCTCTCGGTTGGACGCGTTGTCTACCAAAAAGGCCTCGACCTTGCGATGCGTGCATTGTCTGATCTGAAAGATCTGCCGTGGATATGGATGATTGCTGGCGATGGTCCGCAGATGGCGGTGTTGCAGGCCATGGCTCAAGAACATGGAATTGCAGACCGCATCCATTTTTTAGGCTGGCAAAAAGCCGAGCAACTCAAAGAGCAATATCGCGCCGCGGACATTTTTCTTTTCCCATCGCGGCATGAAGGTATGCCGAATGCCGTGCTCGAAGCCATGGCAAGTGGACTTCCTGTTGTGGCGACGAGAATTGCTGGCAACGAAGAATTGGTCGTAAATGGCGAGACGGGCGCGCTCGTCCCGACTGAGGATGTGGACTCGCTTCGAGAATCGCTGAGGCCGCTGCTGGCCAATGCAAAGATGCGGGAAAGAATGGGGCGCGCCTCACGTCGAAGAGTCGAGCAATCCTTTAGCTGGAAGCGAGTCGCGGAGCAGTATCAAAAAATTTTAGAAGAGGCGTCGAAATAATGTGCGGCATTTGTGGAATGGCTCATTCAGATGGACGAATCGGTGACCGCGAAGTTTTGCATGAAATGACGACGTCCATCGCGCATCGCGGACCAGACAGCGATGGCTTTTATACGTCGAATGGCGTTGGCCTTGCGATGCGGCGACTCGCTGTGATTGATGTCAGCGGCGGCGACCAGCCGATTGCCAACGAAGATGAATCGATCTGGATCGTGTTCAACGGCGAATGTTATAACTATCCCGAGATGCGCGCTGAACTTTTGCGTCGCGGACATCGGCTTTCCACCAAAACCGACACGGAATGTATCGTCCATTTTTATGAAGATGAAGGCAACGATTGCATCAAGCATTTGCGCGGCATGTTTGCGTTTGCTTTATGGGACAAAAAGAAGAATCGCCTTTTGCTTGGCCGTGATCGTCTCGGTAAAAAACCGATGTATTACACGATCCAAAATGACACGCTGTATTTTGGATCGGAGTTGAGCGCGATCTTTGCGGCGGTTCCGCACAAGCCCGAAATCAATCTTGAAGCCATCGATCTTTATTTGAGCCTGCAATACATTCCCGATCCGCTCACGGCGTATCAAGGCATTTACAAATTGCCGCCTGCCTCAACTTTGGTTTGGGAAAATGGCAAGGCCACCATCAATCGTTATTGGGATTTTTCTTATCAGCCAAAAATTTCCGGCGACGAAAATGATCTCGCCGAAGAATTGCGCGCTCGTTTGCGCGAAGCGGTCAAGATGCGTCTGCTCAGCGAAGTGCCGCTCGGCGCACATTTGAGCGGCGGCACCGATTCGAGCATCATCGTGGCATTGATGGCGGAGTTAAACAGCGGCCCGGTAAAAACTTTTTCGGTCGGTTTTCAGGAGGAGGAATTTTCCGAGCTGCCTTTTGCGCGCGCGGTTGCGCAAAAATATTCCACTGACCATCACGAGTTCACGCTGACCTATGGCGACATCCCCGCCACGCTCGAAAAAATTACATCACACTTTGGCGAACCCTTCGCGGATGCCTCTGCCATTCCGCTTTATCATCTTTCGCTGCTGACGCGCCAATATGTGACGGTCGCTTTGAATGGGGACGGCGGCGACGAGGATTTCGCGGGTTATCAACGTTACTGGCTCGACCCGCTTGCCAACTTGTATCTCAAGTCGCCTCAATTCCTGACCCGCAATCTGGTCCCGTCCATCGTGCATCGCCTGCCCGACAGATCGAATCGTCCGGTGGGGCAGAGTCTCGTCAAAGGATTCAAACGCCTCGAACAAC
>JAKBYW010000192.1:0-5037 GCA_021840275.1 Chloroflexota bacterium
GCAAAACCGTACAGTTTTGCCAAGTCCCATGTCATCGGCAAGCATGGCGCGGCGGCCAAAGGCGAGGTGCATTGCGCCTTGTTCCTGATAGGGATACAGTTTAGTGGAGAGAACATCGAAGATGCGGTGTCCGCGTTTGACCTGATCGAGGAACCACTCCTTTTGCTGTTGGATTTCCTGGCGGTCTTGCAACAGGGACAGATGCTCATGCACCGCTTCATTCACGCGGACGAGAGGCTGGTCGCGCGCGGGAAGCGACTCAATGGCTGACAGGAGAGCGGGCAATGCCTGGAGCGGCGAACCAACCAAAAGTCCAGAAGGATCGAAGTAGCGGTTGAGCATATCTTTAATCGGCGCGCGGTCAGGCAATGGAAGAATAACGCGCACGGTGACATCCATCCCATGATGCAAATAGATTTGCGTCCCGCGCGGGCGTTCGGCGGCCAGTTTCTTGAGCTTCGCGCCGTGTTCCTTTTCAAGGGAAATCAGCACGCCTCCGATGTGTTTGCACGTGCCGATCAGATTGTTTTTATAATCTGGGCAGGTGCAGGAGTTTTGCAGTTCATCCAGCGAACGGATTTCAACGCGGTAGGCGCGTCCCGAAACGGAGCTAACCTCGAATAAACTAAAAACGGGATGACTGCCTTTGTTGGCGATCTTGAGAATTTCCGCGCGGGCGCGCTCGCGTCGGTGTTCGATTTGTTCCTGGATATCAGAAGGCGTGGGGATACTCCGAAGGTTTTGTGGAGAGATAATCTGTTTTACTGATTATACTTGTTGTGGAATTTTATTTTGTAAAGGGAATCATCTATTCGAGTTAACCTGCTGACAAAAGTGGTGGCGCTGTGAAACGATAATTTATTGTCTCAGCCCCCACTGCAATTGCCCTGATGATGGAAGAGCAATATTAATAATCGCACGGACGGTATGAATCCGTCCGTGTAATTATTTTTTGGTGGAAATCTTATGGTCCCCAATTTGACAGGACATGAATTACCAGATCAGGAGTTTTTGGGTCATTGGTCTTTAGATGCACGGCATAATCATGCGGACCGTCCATGCCGGGATGCATCATGAAGACGCTGGAATCAATCGTTGTGCTTTCACCGGGTTTGAGAGCCATCGAACCGATGGTCAGATCGGGAGGTCAGCACCCCTCCAAAATTTCGACAGACGGTTTCTCCCTGAAACGCAGCATCCCGTCGCCGGTGTTGGTAACTTTGATCGTGAAGGTTTTATTGTTGCCAAACGGAACGTAGCCGTAGTCAATTTTCTGTTGGTCAACGGCAATCGCGGGTGTTCCACCGCCACTGCCGTTCTGATTGGCAAACAGAAATATCGCGGCGATCATCAGAACACCGCCGAACGCAACAAATACCCAGGGAAAACTTTTCTTTTGCCTTTTATGTCTTTTGCTCATTGAGCCTCCTCATCTTTGATATTCAAACTGGAATGAATACAAATATGCAATCAAATCCCATATTTGTTCTTGTGTAAAAATGGGTCCCCAGGATGGCATGCCCGTGCCCATGCCGCCGCGCAGGATTTTTCCCTGTAGCAGTGCAGGACTTGCGCCGAGCATGCGTGTTGGGTCGGTGAAGTTTGCAGGAGTTTGCCTGATCATGTTGGTGTCACCCGCCATGTTTTGCTTTGATGCTTCTCCAGCCGCGGCAAGTTTGTCGGCAAAGACGCCATTGCCTGCGCCTTTCTCGCCATGACAGGCCGCGCAGTTTTGGGCATAGAGGCGCTGTCCACTTGCAAGAGACTCAAGTGTTGTGTTGGATTGCCAGATGGAGGCAACTACATCCCATCGTTGAGTTTCTGTGAGTGCCATACTGTTTAGTTCTTCAAATACTTGATAGGGCGAATGCGTCCGATAGTAATCAGCGGATTGATCGATTGGTAAATTGGTTACCAGTTGTTGGCCGCGGGTGGCTGCTGGCTGATCGCCGGGAGTGGCTGGCGCGTTATGCGGAGCGTCAATGTCGAGGCCAAGAGAAACGTATAGCGGTGGGGAAGCAGGCTCAGGGTCCGCATTTGAACCGCTGATTTCAATCGTGCCACGCATCCGCCAGTGATTGAGTCCGCACCAGCGCGTACAGAAAAATGTATAAATCCCAGGCTTGTCAAAAGTCAAAGTGATGTCAGTGACTTTGCCAGGCAGGACATCCACGCTTTGCATATCCATCTGACCGACAGCAAACCCGTGAACAACATCGTCGGATGTGAGTTGCAAATGAAGCGGCTTGCCAACAGTGGCATGGATTACACCAGGACTCCATCCGCCATTCTCCGCGATCCTTGCATGGATAAGCGGCGTGCGCGCCCAGATATAAAGCGGCGCTCCAACCGCCCCCAAAATTGCCGCCGTTATCAAAATGCGGGAGAGGAGTTCCGGGCGTTTCATAGGAGTAACCATAGCATGACCAGCGTGACGATGAAACAAAAAGCGATGACGGGGACTAACGATACTTTCACTTCTTTTGCGGCTCTCTGCACCATGCGCGCCGACCAGATTAACCCGCCGACCAATGCGAGTGTTTGTGCGGGCGCGAGAATGGAGGTGAGCATGGGTTGCCACGCGATATTTGCTGTGCCAAATAAATTCCAGCCGAGGCCGAGCGGGTCAGAGAGCGAGGCGAAAATGTAGCTCGCGTTGGTCAACACAAAGGATAAACTGAACGCTATCCAGAACATAAGACCGAGAGGAATGAGGGCGGTTGCGAGAGAAGCAAAACGTTGTTTGAGCGGAAGAATGCTTTTCGTTTTTAGAATCCCAAGTGCAAAAAAACCAGGAAGAATTACAAAGATGATAGCAAGAAAAACGAGGGTATATATAAACCAAGCACTGGCACCAACATGGTAAGCCGCGTCCTTGAAAGCGCCCCACGGACCAAACAAAACGCCTGCATAGATCATTGCCGAACCGAGCATGATGAAGGCCTTGAAGGCTTCGTCGATTCTTGTGGATGGTTTTGCAAGATCAGCAGAAAATGGACGAAGATTGATGGCGATGTTATCGTGCGGGCAGGTGCGGATACATTCCATGCACAATCCACAATAAGTATTTTTCGCCAAGCCGCCGGGAAAGACATCCCAGGGACAACCATAGCCTGCTGGCGATCCGTTGTAGCAAGGCTTGCCAACGCAGGTTACGCAGATCTGTCTGTCCTTGACTCGCAATTCAATCGGAGCAGTTTGCGAATACAGGCCGATGAATCCGCCGACTGGACAAAGATAACGACAGAACGAACGGCGTTCGAAGACCATGCTGAGTCCAATCGCAGCAAATAACATGGCCGCTAAAACGATCCCCGTAACATTGGGCGTGGTCAGAAGAATGCTACTGAACAGAGCTAATAGAAGAAACGAAACATTTTGCAACCAGATGTTACGGAGGAACTTGGGCCAACGCAGATTGAGCCATTTTGGTTTTTTATCTGGCGGCGTCAACACAGCGCCGCGTTGTAACCACTCGCCTGGCAATGGGATTGGGCAAACAGCGCACCATCCCCGCCCGAAGAAAGGGACTACCACGAGAATCAGGATAGCCCACCATGCAATCCACACGAATACAATGCTGAAGTTGCGGCTTCCAACAGGTGTGCCGATGAGTCCGGCGATGATAGCAAAGAGATATCCCGCCAGCATAATGGCAAATACAACAAGTTGTGGATAGCGACTTTTTAGCGCATTCTTGATGAAGGGACTACGAGTAAGTTCAATACGATTGGATATATTCACCGCTTTCAACCAATCTTCCTTCGTTGTAAAAGGAAAGACATTTGCGCCGCACGCAAGTGCAGGTGAGAAAGCGGAAAGAAACCAATCAGACCGAGAATGGCAAGACCAACTGAGCGATATAACCAGTCATTTGTGCCAACTGTCAATTTGCCGATCATGAACGGGTGCATGGCGCCACAAGTGACATTGCACCGAAAGCGGTATGAACCTAGCTTGTTGGCAACAAAGGTCAATGTGGCGGCCTGACCTGGGTCGGCTTGGACTGAAATGTCGTAACCATCTACATATAGACCATGAACCACGTCTGTGCTGATAAGATGGATGGTCACCGTATCGCCCGGGTTGACTTTAAGCTCGGAGGGAGAGTAAGCAAATTGTCGCGCTTCAATCCGAAAGGTCCGCTCCTGAGGCGCAATGGATTGAACTGGCAGTGGTGCGAACGCCACAACCAGCCCAGCTATTACCAGGAGGAGAAGAATGAAGCGAGAATTCATGAGGTTAAGGAATGTTCGACGGTCCGTACTTGGAATAGGTCGCGTCTATATACGTTCTGGCTTCCTGCGGACTTTTTCCTTCCCGCAGCATCCGCATCACATCCTGTGTAATGTCCACGCAAAGGGAACAGCCAAGAGCATGATTGTCGAAGGTGATCGCACCCTTTGCATCCGCACCCGAAACATAGCAGGAATAATTTGACGTGTGACCAACGTTTCCACAACCGCAATAACAGGGAATGTTTTTCATCACATCAGGGTTGGCCGCCGCGAACTGATAAGCCATTTGCACCGTCACAGGTGCGGACTGCACTTCCGCGGGCATTTGACCCATAGACATCAGATGCAGATCGTTCGTTTTGGTTTGTGTCGAACAGGCGGAGATTGCAGTGGTTAACAAAACCGCTATGATGGAAAGAAATAAAAGTTTACGCGCTTTTGAAAACATATTGAGCCTCCACGATCGGATAGCCCAATAGTAGTCTGACAATTAAATAGTCTCCAGCGCAGGATAGCGTAACGACTCATGCGCCAAATGGCTTATGACGAATGTCCCCGCTCTTTTTGACTTTATTCCTCCTCGAGGGGATGTTCCACCTCGCCCGCCATGAACGGATCGGGATCCTGTTCGAAGACACGCAGGCAGGCACGGGTGCAGAAATAGACTTGCTCGCCGCGATACATAACGCCGGGATAATTTGTTGGGTCTTTAAGGTTACCTCCGCAGGCAGTTTTATATTCAGGCAATGGGGTGGCGGCAATCTCTGTCAAATTTGATTTTGAAATATAAGCTGGCAGG
>JAKBYW010000193.1:0-5033 GCA_021840275.1 Chloroflexota bacterium
ACCGGACGAAAGGTTGAGGTGCCGTTTGATGTGCTGATCGTCTTCTCGACAAATCTTCCGCCAAAGGACCTGGTGGACGAAGCCTTCCTGCGCCGCCTGCGTCACAAGGTCGAGATCGGCGATCCGTCTTACGAAGAATACCGCGAGATTTTCAAGCGCGTTGCCGCCGATAAAAAGATCGAATATAACGATCAGGGCCTCGCTTATCTTTTGCAGGAATGGTACATCAAACGTAACCGTAAGTTGCGCGCCTCGCATCCGCGCGATCTGTGCGACCAGATCATTGACATTTCATCCTATCTGGCCGTTCCGCCGAGCATGTCGCGCGAAATGATCGACCGCGCCGGGCAAGCTTACTTTGTGGAAATCTAAATCCATTGCGTTTTGCGCTTTTTGTTTTATTTTCGCAAAACGCAAAACGAGAAACGCAAATCATGCTTACCGACATACCTCATCCCATCATCTTCGCCCATCGCGGCGCTTCGGCTCATGCGCCGGAGAATACAATCCCGTCTTTTGAACTTGCCCTCGTCCAAGGCGCAGATGCCATTGAACTAGATGCCAAGCTTACTGCTGATGGGCAGATTGTTGTTTTCCACGACGCGACCGTAGACCGGACCACCGAAGGCGCTGGCCGCCTTGCCCAAAAAACTTTTGCTGAGTTGCGCTCGCTTGATGCGGGCAGTTTCTTCTCGGAGCAATTTCGCGGAACCAGAATCCCGACCCTCGAAGAAGTCTTTGAAACTGTTGGCAAAAAAATATTCATCAACGTTGAACTGACCAACTATGCCACACCGCGCGACGCGCTCGTGGAAAAGGTCTGTGCGTTGGTCAGGAAACATGGCCTGGAGAAAAGTGTGATCTTCTCCTCGTTCTTTGTATCCAACCTCAAGCAGGCAGAGCGTTTCCTGCCGGAAGTCCCGCGTGGATTATTGGCGCTCGGCGGTTGGATGGGCGCCTGGGCGCGTTCCTTCGGTTTTTCATTTGGCGAATATGCCGCATTGCATCCTTATCTGACGGATGTCAACGCGCAACAGGTCAGCCGCGTGCATCAGTTGAAACGCCGCATCCACGTTTGGACGGTGAACAAGCCTGAAGATATTGCGCGTCTCAACACCTGGGGTGTGGACGGCATCTTCACCGATGATCCGCAACTTGCTTTGCGAACAGTGGGGAGGCAGGCGTGATCCCTTGCCAAGGATTGAAGCGCGCTTTTTATGCGTTCATGCTCGCGGCGCTGATCCTGGCTTCGTTCGGCAACCCGCTTCAAGTCCGGGCCCAGACCGCTACGCCTCCGCCATCCGTCCGTCAATTGTTCGATAAGATGACGCCTGAGGAGCGCGTAGGCCAGTTGTTTCTGGTCAATTTCACCGGGAGCGATATAAACGATCAATCTAAAATATACGACCTGATCGTCAATCATCACATTGGGGGAGTGGTTTTGCAGGCTGGTAATGATAATTTTGCTGCCGTGCCGAATACGGTTTCTGCCGCTTATCAATTGATCCAGAACCTGCAACAGATCGAATGGGATAGCTCAATCCGAACTACGACCGATCCTGAGACCGGGCAGTTGGTACAGCACGCTTATGTGCCGCTTTTCGTTGGTATTTCGCAAGAAGGAGATGGTTCGCCCAATGATCAAATCTTAAGCGGCTTGACTCCTTTGCCTTCCGAGATGGCGATCGGCGCCACGTGGAAGCCGGACCTTGCCAACAAGGTTGGCGCGCTGATGGGAAGCGAGCTTTCTGCCCTGGGCGTGAATTTATATTTTGGCCCTTCATTGGATGTGCTCGAGTCTCCGAACCCTTCTGCCACTGGTGATATGGGTACGCGCGTTTTTGGCGGTGATCCGTACTGGGTTGAACAAATGGGAAGCGCTTATGTCAGCGGCTTGCATTCAGGCAGCCTGGGCCGCTTGTTGGTGATCGCCAAACATTTTCCGGGCCGCGGCAGTTCCGACCGTCCGAATGGCGAAGAGGTTGCGACAGTCCGCAAGTCGCTCGAACAATTAAAGCAAGTCGAATTGCTTCCTTTTTTTGGCGTGACAGGTAACGCTCCCTCTGCTGATGCAACTGTGGATGGTTTGCTGGTTTCGCACATTCGTTATCAAGGTTTTCAGGGAAACATCCGTGCCACCACGCGCCCAATTAGTTTCGACGCACAGGCTCTTTCGGCCATCCTTGGCCTGCCGCAATTTTCATCCTGGCACGATAAGGGTGGGTTAATCATCATCGATGACCTGGGTACGCGCGCTGTGAGTCAGTTTTATTCCACGGGCACGAGCTTTCAGGCGCGTACCGTAACGCGTGATGCTTTTGTGGCTGGAAATGATTTGCTGTATCTTGGCAATATTGTTTCCAGCGACGCCCCGGATACTTATTCCACTGTTGTTGATATCCTCGGTTTCTTTGCCCAGAAATATCGAGATGACCCTGCCTTTGCGCAGCGTGTGGACGCAGCTGTCCTGCGCATTCTGACGCTCAAGCATCATATTTACAATGTGTTCACCATTACCAATGTGCTCGTGCCTTCCTCCAATTTGGATGCGCTCAATCAATCACAGGAAGTAACCTTTGAAGTGGCCCGTCATGCCGCCACGCTCATCAGCCCCGAGCCAAAAGATATCGCAACAGTCTTTCCGAACCCGCCGCAAGTTCGCGACCGGCTCATATTTTTTACTGATTCTACGCAAGTCCAACAATGCAGTACTTGTCCGACTCAAGCGGCGTTACCTTTTGATGCGTTTCAGAATGTGGTCGTTCAACTATATGGTCCGCAAAGCGGTAATCAGACATCTTCATTTCGTTTGTCTTCTTATACCTTGAGCGATCTCTCCAAGTATCTGGATGGAAAAAGTCCGCCCTATCTTGAAGATGACCTAATCCGTTCCGGTTGGATCATCTTCTCGCTGACTGATAACAGCAATGGCCAGCCGCAAGTGATCAGCCGTTTTCTTTCCGAGCATCAGGATCTATTGCCCAATAAACACGTTCTGCTCTTTTCGTTTGGCGCGCCATATTATATGGACGCTACCGACATCTCGCGTCTCGACGCGTACTATGCGCTTTATAGCAAGCAGCCGCCCTTTATTGATGTGGCTGCGCGGCTGCTCTTTCAGGAACTGACTCCAACCGGCGCCTCGCCAGTTTCCATTTCGGGACTGGGATACGATTTGATCTCGGTCACCACGCCGAATCCAAACCAGATCATCGCGATCAACCTGGATCTGCCAACTGCTCCCGTTCCGACAAACGTTCTCACCCCTGAGCCGACTCCCGTTCCGCTCTTCAAAATTGGCGACACAATTGCACTTCGAACGGGAGTGATCCTTGACCATAACGGCAATTCGGTGCCGGATGGCACTGTAGTACATTTTTTCATGACATTGACCGGGGAAGGCGGCGGAGTTTTGCAGCAAGCTGACGCAGTTACAACGCAAGGCGTGGCGCGCGTATCCTTCGGCCTTGATAAACCCGGTCTGCTCCAGATCCGCGCTTCAAGCGACCCGGCCACTATTTCTGAAGTTTTGCAATTGGATGTTTCCAGCGCAGGCCAGCCCGCGGCGGTGACGGTCATCATTCCGCAATTGACTCAAGCGGGCACACCGCAGCAAGCGAAAACCCCTCAACCTCAACAAGATGACTTTGTCACTCCACAAGGTTCGCCGCGCTTCACAGCCTGGTTGCTGACCATGCTTTTGCTCATCACCGGCTCTGCACTGGTTTTCTGGGCGGGCATCCGCTTAGAAAGCACCCGCTGGGGAGTCCGCTGGGGGTTATGTGCGCTGGTGGGCGGTTTGCTGTTTTATAACTACATTGCGCTTGGATTACCCGGCAGCGCAGAGTTCGCCGCTTCAAGTGGAATTGGCGGGATATTAAGTGCGACTGCAATCGGATTGTCTTTTGGTTGGGGGGCCGGTTGGTTCTGGTCGCGCCGAGAGTGAGATAAAAAGATGCCGAAATAAAAGAGGCGGCCATTGATGGTTCGCCTATTTGCATTAATGCGTCAGGGTGGCGATCAGGCTCAAGAGCAGAAGCCCGGCTGAGGTCCACACAAGAAGCGTATCTGCTTGATGGCCGAAAATTTCTAGCCGCGGGATGTCGAATGCAGATTGCGAGGGGCGCGAGCGTGTCGGTATCTCGTGACCACTGAATAAATAATCGCTGAACGCTTCAATGGAATTTGGGCGTTCATCCGGATGCAGAGCCATGGCCCATAAAATTGCTTTTTCGGTGCGCGGGCTGATGGATGCATTGATTTGGCGCGGCGGTTGCAGGCTTTCGGGGTGCAGGAAACGTTTGCGCGCGTCGGCGGGAGGTTCGTTGGTAAGCAAGTGATAAAGCGTCGCGCCGAACGAATAGATATCAGAGCGCGCGTCGGTGTGAGCTTCGTCAGTACCGTATTGTTCTATCGGCGTGTAAAGAGCAGTGCCTTGTCCTTGAATGACCGTGATGGTCACTTCTTCAGGAGCAAGAATTTTTACGAGTCCGAAGTCCACCAGTTTTAGCAGGCCCGTTGGCGTGATCTTGAGATTGCTTGGTTTGATATCGCGATGGACGATGGATGGCTGCTGGTTATGAAGATAGGCCAGCGCGCCGGCAAGTTGACGAGTCCAGTCGAGCACATCATGCTCTGACAGAAATCTTTTTTCGCGGCGGGCGTTGAGCATCATGGTGCGAAGATCGTCGCCGGGGACGTAATCCATGACGAGATAATCACGCGTATCGTGGGAGAAAAAATCCGAGACTTTGGGAAGGTTGGGGTGGTCGAGACGCGCGAGAATAGTTGCCTCGCGCAAAAATTGCTGGCGGGCTTCTTCGCGGATATCGTCCGAGAGGCTGCGGTCATACTCGACTTCCTTGAGCGCGCAGACTCGTCCTACCAGCCGCAGGTCGTCGGCCAGGTAGATCGAGCCAGCGCCGCCTTGTCCGATCTGTTCCCGGATTTTGTAGCGGCCGCGCAGGACCTCCCCGTTCTTTAGTGTTGGGGACATCTTCTCCTTCTTGCAGGTGATCTGTGCATTTTATCTC
>JAKBYW010000194.1:0-5018 GCA_021840275.1 Chloroflexota bacterium
AGCGCACTTTATCACTTTAGCGCCAAGAGTGTGCCGTCGAATATCAACTTTGCGGTTTCCCTGGTCGTGACTTATGCGGTCGCGCTTGGAATTACGCTGATAACCACGCTTCTTTTCCCCGCCCAAAACGGACTCGCCTTCGAGTTGAAGCAACTCAACTGGGCCAGTTTCCTGCTCGCCATTGCCATCGTTGGCATCGAATTTGGCTTTCTGATGGTCTACCGCTCGGGCTGGAACCTTGGCATCGCTGCGGTGCTGGTCAATGTGGTCGCTTCGTTGATCTTGCTGCCAGTGGCGATTTTCTTTTTCAAGGACAAAATCTCGTGGGTGAATATCGTCGGGATTTTTGTCTGCCTGGCTGGACTTATAATGCTGAACTGGAAAAGATAAATTGGAGAATTTGTAAAGATGTTTTCTCGCTTCAAATCCGCCGTCCGTGTTCTCATCAAAGACGACCCCAAAAAGAATGAACGCAATCCCATTCCTGCCATCACGTTCGAAGAAGTGGCGGAGATCAAACAGTTCTTCCCGCGCGAGAAATTCTTCATCTTCGGCCACGCTCGTTCAGGAACGACGTTGCTCATGCGCCTCGCGCGTCTGCACCCCGAAGTGCATTGCAACTACCAGGCGCACTTCTTCACACGTAAACCGCTGCTCAAGTCGCTGGTTGACACGCCCGAAGCGGAAGAGTGGCTGACGCGCAAATCCAACCGCTGGAATCAGGGGCGCGACCTCTCGCCCCTCGTCCTGCGTGCCGCTGCGGACTTCATCATGGAACGCGACGCGGCTCGCGAGGGCAAGATGATCGTCGGCGATAAGAGCCCCTCATCCACGATCCACGGACAAGCCGTGCGCGACATGTATGCGGTCTATCCAGATGCGAAACTGGTTTACATTGTCCGCGATGGACGCGATGTGCTGATCTCTGAACGATTCCGCAACTTTGTGGAAGAGTCTAGATTTTTGAGCGCCGAAGATAAACATATCATCGAAGATTTGCGAAGAGACCCGGCACCCTTTATAAATGGCACGCGCTCGATCTTTACCGAGGCCTTCATCCGGCGCGTGGCAAAAGGGTGGGTAATGAATTTAAGAGAGACTGAAGATGAAGGACGCAGGCTTTACGGCGGGAATTATCTTGGCCTGCGTTATGAAGATTTACTTGCAACACCTTTCGATGAAATGAGTAGATTTTGGAAATTCCTCGGCGTGAAGAAGGTCAGCAAATCACTGGAAAAAGAAATCAAGGCCGAGATGTCCTCCAATCCCGACGAAGAATGGCAATCCAAGCGTAATGAAGATATCGCTTCATTCCTCCCCAAAGGGCATGCGGGCAATTGGCAGAGACTTTTCACTGCGCGCGATAAGGCTCTGTTCAAGGAAATTGCAGGCGGGATGTTGATCCAATGGAAGTACGAGAAGGATTTGAATTGGTCAGGACTTACGCAGAAATAACCGCTAAGACACGGAGAACGCCGAGATTTATCAAATGACGCCAGGAAAACTTGGTGAACTCTCGAAATACTTGGCGCTTTGGCGACCTGGCAGTGAAAGTACACGATTTTGCGTAAGCACTATTGGTAAGGAATTAAACACAATGGACACGAAGCACACAAAGGAAACCCATTAAACCTTCGTGCCTTTTGTGCTTCGTATTTTGAAAAAGCAAATATGAAATTTTTCATAAATGGATTTGGCTGTATCGGGCGATGACACTTCCACAGTTCGCTCTCCGGTGTCTTTGTGATGAATTTTAGGTTATCATTAACCCATGCCCGGACGAGATGATGTTTACCAGAAAGCAATGAACGAGGGCCATTCGGCGGCCTGGGATCAGGATTGGAAAAAAGCCGCCGCCGCGTATCGCAAAGCCCTGCAGGAATTCCCCGACCAACCCAAGTCGCTCAACAGCCTCGGGCTGGCATTGTTTCAATTGGGGCAACTCGATGAAGCGCTGCGTATTTACCAACGGGTTGCACTTATATCGAAAGATGATCCTGTGCCATTTGAAAAAGTGGCGCAAATTTCCGAACGCAACGGCGACGTCAACACAGCCATCGAAGCCTGCATGAAAGCCGCTGAAATGTTCCTCAATCAGCGTGACGTTGAAAAAGCCATTGAGAATTGGTCACGCGTCGCCGCGCTTAACCCTGAACACGTTATGGCACACTCGCGGCTCGCCATGGTACACGAACGTCTCGGCCATCATCAGCAAGCCGTCACAGAATATCTCGCCCTCGCCAGCATCCTTCAACGTTCTGGCAAGCCAGACAAAGCGCAGGAACTTGTTGCCCGTTCTCTGCAGCTTCTCCCGCAAAGCCCCGAGGCCAGACAAGCCCAAACTCTTTTAAGATCGGGACAACTGCTGCCCAAACCCGTTCGACCCAAAGGCGGGACGGGGCCGATCAATATGGCCAAGGTCAGGCAGTTACAGAAGCCCAAAACGCGATCCGCTTCCAGCCTGGACCCGGTAGCGGAGGCGCGCCAAAAGGCCCTCACCAAGCTGGCAGAGGTGCTCTTCGATTACGCCGACGAGAGTCCCAATGCCCAGGAACGACGCGGCCTTTCGGCCATCATGCGCGGCACCGGACAACTCTCTCTGCAACAATCGGAACAGACCAAAGTGGTCAGGCACCTCGGGCAGGCCATCGACGCTCAAACAAAGGATCAGGAGGCGCTGGCTTCAGAAGAATTGGAACATGCGCTGGAAGCCGGCTTCACTCATCCCGCCTTGTATTTCAATCTTGGCTATCTGCGCTCCAAAGGCGACCGGCTGGAAAGCGCCATCCGCAACCTGACCCATGCCGTCAAGCACAAGGACTATGGACTCGGCTCCCGGCTCCTACTCGGAGAAATTCTGTTCAAAAAGGGTCAGGTCAAACGGGCCGCGCTGGAATATCTCGAAGCCTTGAAACTGGCCGATTCGATGACCACCCCCGAAGACCAGGCGGATGAGATCCGCCAGCTTTACGAACCGATGGTCGAGGCCCAGCAAAACCAGGTTGACGATACAGCCAACCGCCGCTTATGTGAAAACGTCAGCAAGATGCTCATGCGCCGCGATTGGCGCGATCAAATCCATCGCACACGCGAGCAAATGAACAAGGATCAGGAAGGCGAGGCACTCCTGCCTTTGGCAGAAGTCGTCCTACAGACGCAAAGTTCCAGTGTCATCGAATCGATCAACCACATTCATCAATTGGCGCGGCAGGGCAGTCTGCGCTCAGCCATGGACGAGGCCTTCGACGCGGTCCATCATGCGCCCACGTATCTTCCGCTCCACACGTTAATGGGCGACCTGCTCCTTCGGGAAGACCACTTCCCGGAGGCCATTGCAAAATTCAAAGTTGTGGCACATGCTTACAGCGTACGCGGCGAAGCAGCGCAGGCCACCAAACTTTTACGCCGTATCATCCAGATCGCGCCGATGGACCTCTCTGCCCGCTCGCGCTTAATCGATCAACTTGTGGCACGCGGTCAGGTGGACGAAGCCATCAAAGAATATCTCGAACAGGCGGATATTTACTACCGTCTGGCCGAGCTTGATATGGTGCGCAAGACTTACACCACTGCTTTACGCCTTGTCCAACAGGCCAGCGCCGACCGCTCGTGGAATGTCCACATTCTGCAGCGTATGGCCGATATCGACATGCAGCGCCTCGACTGGAAACAAGCCGTGCGCGTCTATGAACAGATCCGTACCCTGCGCCCCGACGATCAAGGCTCGCGCAAACAGCTGATCGAACTCTACATGTGCATGGGTCAACAGCCGCAGGCTATAGCCGAACTCGAAAGCTTCATGAGCTATCTCGACAGCAACAACAAGACCAACGATTCGATCCCCTTCCTGGAAGATATGATCAAAGAGCATGAAGATCAGATTGTCTACAGGCGCATCCTGGCCGAACAACTCAACCACCTCGGTCGCAAAGAGGAAGCCATCGCACAACTCGATGTCCTAGGCGAATCGCTGATGCGGGCGGGCAAGAAGCAGGATGCAATTGAGGTTATCAACCAGATCCTGTTAATGGCTCCGCCGAATGTGGAAGATTATCGTCGATTGCTGGCACAGATCGGGTAACATGCCAGATGGTTGGGCCAAGGCTTTTTTTCTTCGCATAATGCAAAAGGTTGGGTGGTTTTGTTGACGATTCCCCTGCCTTCATGGTATTATTCGCCCGCTAAAAACCAGCCCAAGGCTGGGTTTGTATTTGTACAAGGAGACGCATATCAGCGCTAACGAATTTCGAGTCAATGAGACCATCCGGGTTCCTGAAGTCCGACTGATCGGGGCAGACGGTGAAAATATCGGCGTAGTTTCGATAAAGCAGGCTTTGCAGATCGCCCGCGATGCCGAACTGGATTTGGTGGAAGTTTCAGGAAACACCACCCCGCCCGTCTGCCGCGTAATGGATTTTGGCAAGTTTATCTATGAACGTGCCAAGAAAGAACGCGAAGCCAAGAAGGCGCAAACCAAGATCGAGATCAAGGAAATCCGCCTGCGACCCAAGACCAACGAAGCCCATCGCGGTTTCAAAGTGGACGATGCCCGCCGCTGGCTCTTGCAGGGACACAAAGTCCGCGTAACGGTGAAATTCCGTGGCCGCGAGATGGATTACCCTGAGATCGCCCTGGAAGATCTGAAAGAGATCGCAACTTCGCTGGCAGATATCGCCACGATCGAAATCCCGCCACAGATGGAAGGCCGCACGATGCTCGTTGTCCTTACGCCGGGAAAAGCTCCAGCCAAGAAAAAGGAAAAAGTCGACGCCCCGGCTGAAGTCAAGGAAGAAGCGAAAGAGTAAGTCCCACGATGTTAATATCCGCGGGAGAAATCCAGAGCCCGCGCTGATAGACCGCACTTGGAAAAACACCAAGTACAAGCAGTGCAAGCGGTTAATTTTGTCTGAAAGGAGTACGTTGCTGTGACTCGTAAAGCTCCCAAACCTGGGAAAAAGATCAAGCTCAAGACCCACAAAGCGACATCCAAGCGTTTTCGCTTAACCGGCTCGGGCAAA
>JAKBYW010000195.1:0-5001 GCA_021840275.1 Chloroflexota bacterium
GATCTGATTGTGCTAAGCACAAAACCAATCAAGACGCCCTGCCAAATGTCGACATGCAATGGACCGAATTTAGTATACATGAAGGCGAAGAAGCCACCATATAACGTACCCATCAAAACACCGGCCCAATACCCTTCCCAGGATTTATTGGGGCTGAGGCGCGGGAACATTTTATGCGTGCCATATCGTGCTCCGATGCTGTAAGCGCCCGAATCCGCCAGCCAGACGACCGGGAAGATGAACATGACCCACCAGCCGCCGTCCGGTAATGAACGCAAGTCAACCATATATGCGCCTACCCAGCCGAGGTAGATCAATCCACCCAAGGTGATCACTAAATCAAGCGCGGCCTCGTTTCGGCCGCGCTCATAAGCAAACAGGTGGTAGGTCATCGCCAGCAGGATTAACACACTGAAGGCGAGTTCGGCAAATTGTGGAAAGAAAGCACGCACGGCGAGAATGACGAGCGTACCTCCCACCGTAATGTGGATGGAAGGTTCAAACTTGATTGCCCGGAACATGTGGGCATATTCCCAGGATGCGGTCACAACAAAGAAACAGATGTAGAGAAAATAAAGTACTCCCCCGAAGAAGATGGCGGGCATGAGAATTGCCAGCAATAGCAAAGCCGTAACGGTTCGCCTACCCATTGAGTTTATTCGCCACCGCTTCTGAGACTCCGCCATAACGACGGTCGCGCTGGGCAAAGGTCTCAATAGCGCGGCGGTATTCCTCCTTATCGAAATCGGGCCAATAGGTTGGGGTGATATACCACTCTGAATAAGCGGCCTGCCAGATCAAAAAATTGCTGACGCGCAGTTCGCCCGAGGTGCGGATGATCAGATCGGGGTCAGGCACGCCCGCCGTGTAAAGATACTGGCTGACCAGTTCATCGCTTACGGCTTCAGGCTTCACGCCGTCTTTCATCATCTTCTGGATGGCCTGGACGATCTCATCGCGTCCGCCATAATTGAAGGCGATATTCAAGATCAGGCGGTCATTGTGCTTGGTCATATCTATAGCGTCCAGAACTTTTTCCTGGAGTGTTGGAGAAAGCTGTTCCAAACGCCCAATATGACGCAGCTGCACGCCTTCTTTGTTGAGCTCGTTTAATTCGCGGTCGATCACATCCTCGAGAATGTTCATCAAACCGCGGACTTCTTCCGGAGGACGCCCCCAGTTTTCGGTGGAGAAGGCATAGATGGTGAGATATTTGATTCCGAACTCAACCGTCGAGCGGATGACGCGGCGCAAGTTCTCTGTGCCGGCCTTGTGACCGGCAATACGCGGCAAGCCGCGTGAAAGCGCCCAACGCCCATTGCCGTCCATGATCATGGCAACGTGGCGGGGGATTTTATCAAGAGGCAGGTCAAGAGGTTGGTTAGGCATACTTTGTCAAATAAGTCAGCAAGTCTTGTCGGAGAACAAGTCTGACAGGTAAGACTTGTGAGACTTGTTATGCGAATCAAACTTCCATGATCTCGATTTCTTTTTTCTTGCCATGCTCGTTGACTTCTTCCACAAATTTATCGGTCAACTTTTGCAGGTCTTCTTCGCCGCCTGCAAGGTCATCTTCAGAAATCAACTTTTCTTTCTCAAAATCACGCATGTCGTTATGCGAATCGCGGCGGATATTACGGATGGCAATACGTGCTTCCTCCAACCGGGCGTGCACTTGTTTGACCAGATCGCGGCGGCGGTCTTCGGTTAACGGTGGAAGGTTCAGGTGGATGGCTTTGCCATCAGTATTCGGATTCAGTCCAAGGTCCGAGGCCTGAATCGCTTTTTCGATTTCCTTCAGCGTGGTCGCATCAAAAGGTTTGATCATCAACGAACGCGGCTCCGGCACACTGATGGATGCCAGCTGCATCAGCGGGGTCGGAGTGTCATAATAGTTGATTGTCAATCGTTCAACGAGTGATGGATTGGCGCGTCCAGTGCGAATCGCAGCCAAATCGTCGGTCAGAGATTTAATCGCCCCCGACATTCGGGTTTCGGCGTCTTTCAGAAGGTCTTTAATCATGTCGGCCTCCAGTGGGATTTGTTTCTTTAAGGATACACTAAAAGTTCAATTTGTGCTATGGGAGAAGCAAAAGCAGAGAGACTTTGAAGATAATTGAGAGCCTGTCAAAAAATGCCGATGAATGCAAATGGTTATTTGCATTCATCGGCATTTGGCAGAACAAGGAATTAAGAACTTACCAAAGTTCCAACCTTTTCGCCTTTGAGTGCAGCCATCAGCGCATGGTTGTCCCACAGATTGAGCACCAGAATGGGCAGGTTGTTTTCCATACAAAGCGTAATAGCTGTGCTGTCCATCACTTCGAGGCGACGATTAAGCACTTCGATATAACTCAGTTGATCGAACTTCTTCGCATTTGGTTCTTTCTTGGGATCGGCATCATAGACACCGTCCACTTTGGTGGCTTTGATGACAACATCCGCGTCAATCTCGGACGCACGCAGGGCCGCAGCGGTATCGGTTGAGAAGAACGGGTTGCCTGTTCCCGCACCAAAGATGACGACGCGGCCTTTTTCCAAATGGCGGATGGCGCGGCGGCGGATATAGGGTTCAGCAATCGCCCGCATCTCGATCGCGGACATGACACGCGTCAACACACCGATGCGCTCGAGAGAGTCCATCAGGACCATGGAATTCATCACCGTGGCCAACATGCCCATATAATCAGCGGTGGAACGATCCATGCCGTGTTCAAGTCCCTGCTTGCCGCGCCACAGATTTCCCGCCCCGATGACGACGGCCACCTCAACGCCTGAGTCATAAACTTCCTTGATACGGCCTGCTATCGACTCGGCTTCGTCCACATCAATGCCATAGCCCGATTTTCCACCAAGCGCTTCACCGCTAAGTTTAAGCAGAATTCGTTTGTATTTAAGACTTGACATGCTGCCTCCTGATCTCGAAAAAAAGGCCAACCCATAAGGTTGGCTTTTTTTCCTATTCCTGACTCGCAGTGCTCTCGCCCAACTCCCAGCGCTGGAAGCGGCGGACGATGACGTTCTCGCCAATCGCGGCAACATTTTGCATGATCAGTTTTTCAATTGTCAAGCTTTCATCGCGGACATAGGTCTGGCGAAACAAACAGACCTCATCCTTGAATTTCTCGATGCGGCCTTCGACAATTTTGTCCATCATTTTCTGGGGCTTGCCTTCCTCTTTGGCACGCGCACGCGCGATCTCGGACTCGTGTTCCAATTCAGAAGCAGGGATATCCTCGGCCTTTACATATATCGGTGCGCTGGCCGCAATTTGTAAAGCGATCTCATGCGCCAAACCACGGAATTGTTCGGAACGAGCCACGAAATCTGTCTCGCAATTGACTTCCACCATCACGCCCACGCGTCCACCGCCATGGGAATACAACTCCACCATGCCGTTGGATGCTTCGCGATCGGCTCGCTTGGCGGCAGTCGCCATGCCCTTTTCACGCAGATAGTCCACGGCTTTCTGAAAATCGCCGTCTGCTTCCTGAAGCGCTTTGCGACAATCCAACATACCGGCGCCGGTTGCAGCGCGCATTTCCTTGATCATCTCAGTGGTAATTTCCATATCTACTTTCCTCGTTCAATCAAACTGATTATTCCGCAGCCTCAGTCGGTTTGGCATCATCAGACTTGGCATCATCGGGCTTAACATCGTCGGGCTTGGCTTCCTCGGCCTTGTCCGGTTCCGGGATGCGGGTCGCACTCAACTTTGCCAGAGTGGCCTCGCCTAACAAAGCCTCTTCATCGGTCTCCTCATCGGCATCCACAACCTTGGGACCTTTGCGAGTGCGCGGCTTTTCCACCTTGACATCTGACGCCACAGGCGCAGATTCAGCAGGTTCTTCGTCTTTGCGCATGGCCTTGCCCTCCAGGACGGCATCCGCAATCTTAGCCACTAACAACTTGATGGCGCGGATGGCATCATCGTTGGATGGAATAATGTAATCAACGCCCTGCGGATTGCAGTTCGTATCCACCATAGCCAGCACAGGGATATTCAACACATTGGCCTCGTGTACAGCCGCGTCTTCGCGCGCCACATCCACAATAAAAACCAACTCAGGAACACGCTTCATCGCGCGGACGCCAGACAGGCGTATCAACAAGCGATCAATCTCGCGCTGGATCAACAGGCCTTCCTTCTTGGTGAGACGGTTAATCTCGCCGGTGTCGCGCAAACCTTCCAGGCGGTTCAGTTCCTGAATTCGGGCATACATGGTGGACCAATTGGTCAACATGCCGCCCAGCCAGCGTTCGGTGACATACGGCATACCGCAGCGTTCCGCCTCGTCCTTGACTGTTTCCTGCGCCTGGCGTTTTGTGCCGACGAACATCACAGTCCCGCCATTGGAAACTGTCTCGCGCACCAGGTTATAGGCCTGATTCAACAACTTTACAGTTTGTTGAAGATCAATAATATGAATCCCATTACGCTCGGTGAAGATATACGGTTTCATGCGAGGATCCCACTTGTTCGTGCGATGTCCAAAGTGGACGCCGCTCTCAAGCAGGGCCTTCATGGAAATGACAGCCATTGTTTCTCCTTAGAATTCCATTCGCCAACGCACAGTCACGATTGCTGGCGCCGAACGGAGTGAGTTTAGCGGGGATGATAACCCGCTCAGGGACGCTTTATGCCTGTCCCAGGCAAGATGTGCTTCTGTTACGAAGCGGCAGGATTATACCATGAAAGCTGGGACGAAATTCAGAATGTATACTCGAATTCTACTCAAGAGGAGCACGTGTGATGCAGAAAACTGTGCCATAAAAAATTCAGGACAATTAACAAACCAGCCCCAATGATATCCTCATCAGGACTGGTAATTTTCTGAATATTCAACTTCTAAACAACAGCTATCTGTCCGTATAACTGCTCTCTCACGTTCCTCACCCGTTTTTCCAACTCGCGTCTGGTCGTCATCTCATTCGTGATCTTGTCAATGGCGTACATGACGGTCGTGTGATCGCGCCCGCCGAGCACTTCACCAATCTGCG
>JAKBYW010000196.1:0-4983 GCA_021840275.1 Chloroflexota bacterium
ATCTAACTGCCGTTCAAACGCGGCGTGGTCGGATATATTTCCGATTCGAGTGTTCCCGGCGCAAGCTTTGACTCAAACAACGACCAGGGCGAATACGTACTGGCGCAATATGTGATGGCGCCCATCATCATTGTCAAAGGCACGGGCCAGGAGTGGAACATCGGCAACTTGAAACCGGATGCCTATAAACTATGGAGCCGGTCAAATCATGGTCAGTTTGAGGTCCTTCCATTCAAGGGAAATATCTATCTGTTTCATCGAGTGAATAAATGATGTTACACAATTTTATGTCATTGCGAGACGGTGTTCTCCCGTCGACACTTGCACCGCACTGCGTTTGGTGCAGTGCAGGTGAGCAATCCCCTCGTGCGGCATCAGCGGAGATTGCTTCGCGAAGAACGCTCGCAATGACGTGTGAAAAGCAGGTGGGAAAATGGCTCTTCTAACCACGATTGGAATATTTCTTCTGCCAGTTTTGAGCGGCGGCATGTTTGTCCATTTGTTGTGGCCTGAGAGAGACCTCAAACTTTTATTCTTCAAGTTTTTTCTCGGCATCGGCGTTGGACTGGGTCTCTCGTCACTGCTCTATTTTCTTTACTTGTTCGCTTTCGCAGGTCGGCATTGGTTTGTATTCATCCAACTGGCAATCTTCTTGATCCTTCTCGCGTTCACTATTTGGAAAGAAAACAAACGGGGAAAATTTTCCCTGCCGCGCTTCAGCCTGACTCATACACAAATCTTTCTGGCAGGGATTGCCGCCGTCGTCTTCATCGTGTCCCTGCTCGGCACAGCCAGCTATCTTTTGCGCCGACAGCAGGGCGATTGGGATGCCTGGATGATGTTCAACCGCTCGGCGCGTTTTATTTACCGCGATCAGCCGCATTGGCTCGACTCTTTTTCCCGCCAAATGGATCCGATCTTCCACGCCGACTATCCATTGCTGCTCGGCCTCAATGTCGCTTCCGGCTGGGATGGGCTCGGCACCGAATCAGCGTATGTGCAAATGCTCCAGAGTGCGTTATTCGCGCTGGCTGCGCTTGGGATTCTAGTCAGCGCATTGGCATCCATCAAATCCCTCGGCCAGGCCGCGTTGGGCTTGATCGTTTTTTGGGGCACACCGACGCTGGTCAATGAAGGCGCGCGCGAAATGGCAGACCTGCCGCTGGCCTTTTTTATTCTGTCAACCGCAATCCTGATCTACTTCTACTTTGTTTATAAGAAGCCTGCATTGATCGCCCTGGTTGGTCTCACAGCAGGCTTGGCCGCCTGGACTAAGAATGAAGGCACCCTGTTCGTGGTCGCGGCAGGCATCGGGTTGATGATGGCATCTCTCCGAGAAAAACCATGGCGCGTTCTTTTCTGGTACGCCCTGGGCCTTGCCTTCCCGTTTGCAATCGTGATCTTCTTCAAACTTTTTCTTGCCCCGCCCAGTGACGTGTTGAGCAACGGCGCTGCGCGTTCGATTCAGCAAATTTTGGGAATACCCCGACATTTGGAAATTCTTCAATACCTCGGCCGCGAACTTTTTTATTTCGGCGGCTGGACAAATTTGTTTGGCATCATCCCTGTCCTGTTGGTCTACTTTCTGCTGTTTCGTTTGCCGGTCGATAAGGAACTGCGTTCCGCTTACATTGCGGGTATTACCATGCTCGCAGTCCAACTGCTTGGCGATTACGGGGTATATTTGATCACGCCTTACGATCTGACCTGGCATCTTTCCTATTCGATTGAACGGATCGTCCTGCAGATATTTCCGGTGATCGCATTCCTGATCCTTTGCGCCAGCCGCGTGCCGGAAGAAATTATGTAGGTCGGATTGCCAATCCGATTTACAACAAGGAGCCACCATGTTGCTCGCCATTGACGTCGGCAATACCAACGTAACCCTCGGTCTCTACGAGGGCAATACACTGAATCCGCACTGGCGGCTTGCCACAGACCACGACCGCATGCCCGATGAATACGGCTTGCAATTGCTTGGCCTGCTTCAAAACGCTGGAAAATCTATCAAGGATCTAACGGGCATCAGTCTTGCATCCGTCGTTCCACCATTGACCCAGCGCGTCGTGCAGGCCTGCCGCGAATATCTCAAGCAGGAACCGCTGGTTGTTGATACCGGAATCAAAACCGGAATCCGAATCCGTTATGAAGACCCGAAAGCCGTCGGCGCGGATCGAGTCTGCGACGCGGTCGCTACGCTCAAACTTTACGGCGGTCCGGCCTGCATCGTAGACTTCGGCACGGCCACGACCTTCAATGCGCTCACCAAAGATGGCGAGTATCTCGGTGGCGCCATCACAGCCGGAATCAATCTCGCTGCCGATGCGCTCTTCATACACGCCGCGAAACTTCAACGCATTGATCTGCAACGCCCGCCATCCGTCATTGGCCGCAACACTGTCCATGCCATGCAATCGGGACTCCTCTTCGGATATGTGAGCATGGTCGAGGGAATGGTGGCCCGCTTCAGGTCCGAGTTGGGAAGCGATATGAAAGTCGTCGCTACCGGCGGCCTCGCCGAAACCATCGCGCAGGAAACCAAAGTCATCGACGTGCTCGCACCCTGGCTCACGCTCGACGGTCTGCGAATTATTTGGGAACTCAATCATTAGAATGTTCTCATCGGATTGATGTAAAATCCAGCCCTATGAAATTACGCATCTTTATTTTTCTTTTGTTGACGTCTGCCCTGTTGACAGGCTGCGGCGGGCTGGCTTTTGCCGCGCCTGCACCGACCTCCACCGAAACAGCGACGCTTCTTCCTCCTCCGACGGAAACGGCTACCGTTACCCCGACCTTAACCATCACCCCGACCTTTACCGCGACTCCCCTGCCGACCGCCACCTGGGTCGCCCAGGGTCCCGATCATGTTCAGGTCCCGATCTTGATGTATCACCACATCACAGCTGTACCAATTGGGAACGCCTGCGTTCTTAAACCGGACGATCTTTGTGTTCCACCAGATAGATTTGATGCACAACTTAAATTGCTGCATGATTGGGGATATACCACTATAACGACATCCATGCTGGTACAGGCCATTACCAAGGGCGCGTCACTTCCCCCACATCCTGTCATCATTACTTTCGATGATGCCAACGAAGATAACTACACTAATGCCTTTCCCATCATGAAGAAATACGGCTTTAGCGGTGTGCTGTATCTTCCTTACAATTATATTGGCGCGCCCAGTTACCTGACTATTGACCAGGTCAAGGAAATGGCCGCCGCTGGCTGGGAAGTCGGCAGTCACAGCCTAACTCACACAGACCCCCTTATGTGGGATGCGGCTCGGACGCGCGCTGAGATCGTTGACTCACGCAAGAAGCTGCAGACCCTGCTTGGCATTCCCGTTTTAACCTTTGCCTATCCATTTGGAAACGTGGGCAGTATCGCGATAGATTATGTAAAATTCGCCGGTTACATTGCCGCCATGGGTGCGTCAGGCTTCACTGCGGATCAATGGAAGAGCAACTTGTTCGTATTGCAGCGTTCTGAGATCAAAGGCTCGGAGGACGCTAAAACTTTTATTCGCTTCCTGCCGTGGGTAGGCGACCCATCCTTTCTGCCGACGGATACACCGACAGCCACAGCGACTCCCACGCGCACTCCAATCCCAACGTATACGCAATATCCAATCAAGATTCCAGAGCCTTCGCCAACTCCATAATTCTTCGCAAGGGCATGATTGTGGCATGCCCTCTTTGGGAAACAAATCAATACTTCCGCCGGTCTTTCCAGGAAAAGGAGGTTCTTATGCGCGTAAAATATATTTTCCTTGTGATTTTCCTGCTGGTTAGTGGCTGTTCACCACTTCTGGCTCCCACTCCGGCCGATAGTGGTATTGAAGGTCACGTTACGATTGGGCCCATGTGTCCTGTAGTGCAAATCAATAATCCTTGTCCCGATAAACCTTATCAAGCTACACTTACGGTTTTGACAACCACGAGTCGTCGCAAAGTTATACAATTCGAGACTGATGCCAATGGATATTTCCGCATCGTGCTTGCCCCGGGCGAATATATCCTGCATCCCGAGTCCCCAAATGTGATGCCGCGTGCAGCAGATATTTCTTTTGTAGTGGATGACCATCAGTTCAAGCGCGTAGATGTCGTGTACGATAGTGGAATACGATAGGATGTCTCTCGATGACTGCCCCAAAGGCCGACCCGTTTACGCCTCATACAGCGTCTAATTTCAAGGATGGCAATAATATCCCGTTTGAGAATCCAAAAATGTTCCGAAGATTATTACGAAAATACGGCGTATTACGACTGACTATTGTTGTTACCGGAATTGCAGTGCTGATTTCGTTGGTAATAACGATTTCCATAGACTATCTTATTGATAGCAGTATTTCGCAATTAGGTGTCATTCTGTCAATTGTGATCCCATCTGTCATTGCCCCGATTTTTGAGTATCGTGCGCTTCGATTGCTCGATCATTTGGACAAAACAGAGGCAAGGTTGAAAATCCTGTCGATCACCGACGAGCTTACCGGGGCTTATAACCGCCGCCACTTTTTTGAGTTGGCAAACAATGAAATCATGCGCGCCCAAAGATACGGCGGAACTTGTTCCATCGCCATCATGGATTTTGATAATTTTAAAATGGTCAACGATACGTATGGTCATCTCGCGGGTGATCAGACGCTCCAGCAAGTCAGCAAAATCTGCGTCGGAAACATCCGTGAAAACGATGTGTTTGCACGATATGGTGGGGATGAGTTTGTCTTTTTGTTTCCTCAAACTGACGATGCGCAAGCGAAAGAATGCCTGGGCAGAGTAATGGGCAACATTGCCGAGATCACTGTCCGCGCTGATATGGAAATCCACCCCAAAGTGAGCATCGGGCTGTATACATTCAGTCCGAAGATCAACACACTTGACAGCCTCCTGCAAAAAGCGGATATAGCTTTATATAAAGCCAAACAAACCGGCGGGAATAGAGTTATCTAACCGGCACTTGACCCCCTTGTTATAT
>JAKBYW010000197.1:0-4970 GCA_021840275.1 Chloroflexota bacterium
GCTGGACGATGAATTTCCTGGCTGGTCCGCTGACGCGCACGCAGATCCCGGCGCTCAATCAACTGGTCGGCGCGAAGATCAGTGACCAGTTATCAGTAAGCAGTAAGCAGACGAATGTATCAGCCAGCGTAAAGCCCGTTGTCCCCACGCCCGCCTCAAGTCCGGACCCGGAAGCGGCTCCTGTTAAGTCGGCTGTTTCTGCATCCACACCGTCTGCTGTCAATCGTCCACCGTCTACGAATGGCAATCAGACCAAGCCATCCTTACCGGCAGGCGTTGCAGAATATTTCCTGCCGCAAACACACAGCCTGCCCGAAGCCTCTAGCGCGGCGAAACAACCCATGGCGGCTGGTGCGACGATCCAGAGTGTGGTGTATCGACCCGCATTATTAGGCTCTGCTCAGATCCGTTTCCTTGACCGCAAGATGGGTGTGGATAGCAACATAGTGCGGTCGGTACTGGTTGAAAAACCCGAGCGCGGCGGTGTGATACGTTGGGATGATTTTTCTTACAGCGGCCCATTGCTCGACAAGTTGGATAAATTGCCAACACCCGGCGCGCGCTTTGGCATGATCGACTCACCGTTGAATGACTCCAAGCGCATGACTGCCATGCAAAAAGATTTTGCCGACTGGATATATCGGAACTCGTCTGTGAAAGCGCGTGTCAATCAGACTTTGAAAATTTCCGCCGGGCCGGATGTTTCACCGGCAGATTTTATAAAAGCCTGCGCGGATGCAGCGCGTGATGCGCGTGATGCAGAACTTGAAAAGGCAACTGGCGCAATGGACCGCAAGATCAAGGCTTTGGAAGATAAGATGGCGCGCGAAGATCGCGAGCTGCAACAGGATCAGATTAACTTGGGTCAACGCAAGACAGAGGAACTTGGCACGGGAGTTGAAAGTGTCATCGGTTTCCTGTCTGGTCGCAAGAGCATTGGCCGCAGAGTCTCAACCTCGCTCTCCAAACATCGCATGACCGAAATGGCAAAAGCTAACGTTGATGAGTCGATCCAAGCCATTGATCAATATAAAAAAGATTTGGCCGCTCTTCAACAGGAACGCGATCAAACCATTACAGAAATCAATGACCGCTGGGGACAAGCAGTAAATGACATTACCGAAGTAACGGTTGAGCCGAAGAAGACGGATATTTACGTCAACCTATTTGGTGTGGCGTGGATGCCGTATTATGTTATTCAGTCTGGCGGGCAGACGTTGGAATTGCCAGCCTTCGGCGCGGAATAAATAATCTGCTAAAAATTGACAGTCACTTTGCATCTTTGGGATAGTGACTGTCAATTTATTTGGCGCGCGAACGGAGAAAAGATGATTTGGATCATTTTGTCAATCGCTGTGTGGGGAATCGTTCATTCGATTTTGGCTTCGACGAAATTCAAGGAATTTTTGCGCGGCTTGCTTGGCGAGCGCCTGATGGTCGCGTATCGTTTGGCTTACAACCTATTTGCGCTCCTTAGTTTCGTCCCAATTTATCTTCTCGTGCAAATCCTCCCTGACCGTAAACTTTATTCTGTGTCCGCGCCGTGGATGTACATGATGTTGGCAGGGCAGGGGCTGGCGGCGTTGCTTCTTCTCTTTTCCTTTTTACAGACCGGGCCGCTTTCTTTCGTCGGTTTGAGTCAGTTTTGGGAAGGGAAAAAACCGTCTGCGCTGGTGACGGGAGGAATGTATCGTTTTGTGCGACATCCGCTTTATCTTTTTAGTTTGCTGATTTTGTGGCTCTCGCCCGTGATGACCGTCAACAATTTGATTTTCTATGCGTCGCTCACGGCTTATATTTTCATCGGCGCATATTTTGAAGAGCGCAAACTTCTGCGTGAATTCGGCGCAGCTTATGCAGAATATAAATCCACCAGGCCGATGATGATTCCCGGCCTGGTGTTCAAGCGGAACAAATAAACCCGGTCTGCCGTCAGTTCTTGCAAAATCTTCTTAATTGGTTGTAATCTGTAATTCTTCCAAACAGGTATAATTTTCCCCATGTCTACACTAACTTATCCCGTACAACGTCGTGTGCCTGTGCTGGCGCAGATCGCGGCGGCCTTAGTCGCTGGTCTGTTTGTGTTTCTGAGCATCATTCTTGCCTGGGTAGTAGGATATCAACTTGTCTATGCAGGCCGGATCTTCCCCGGTGTTTCTGTGGCCGGTGTGAACCTTTCGGGTTTATCCCCCCAAGAGGCGGCATTGAAACTAAATCAAACTCTTTCCTATCCGCTCACTGGCAAAGTATTGTTTCGTGATGGAGATAAAGTCTGGGTCGCGTCACCGGCGCAACTAGGCATGGTGTTCGATGCGTCGTCCAGCGCGGAGGCCGCCTACCGTCTGGGACGAAGCGGCGGATTGTTTGGGGCGCTGAACGGACAAATCCGCGCGAAGGGCTTTGGTTATGAGGTCGCCCCGGTTGTTGTTTTCGACCAACGCGTCGCGTATCAATATTTGCAGGCGCTTTCGCAACAGGTCAATCAGCCGGTGGTCGAAGCCAGCCTGCAACTCCAGGGGACGGAGGTAGTTGCCAAGCCGGGTCAGCCGGGGCGTGCGCTCAATGTGAATGCGACCCTGTTGTACTTGAGCGCGCAGCTGCAGTCTTTTAGCGATGGCGAAGTGCCGCTGGTTGTGCAGGAAACCCAGCCAACGATCAAGGATGTTTCCGCACAGGCCGAAACGGCGCGCTCGGTTTTGAGTCAGCCATTGCGATTGGTTATTCCGAACGCACAGGCCAGCGACCCTGGCCCCTGGGTATACGATGTGCAAATATTGGCAAATATGATCGGCGTTCAGCGCGTGCAGAACGGCGATAAGGTTGAAGTGCAGGTGACACTCAACCCCGATACTTTGCGCCAGATGTTGGCAGGAGTCGAAACACAAGTAGATCGGCAATCGTCCAACGCGCGCTTTCACTTTAACGAGGCTACCGGTCAGTTGGTTGCCAAGACTCCTTCCAACACGGGTCGCAAGCTGGATGTGGATGCCAGTCTCAAGGCGATTACTGATGGCTTGTTGAAAGGCGAGCATACCATTCCGCTTGTGATTCAAGAGACGCAGCCGACCCTGCCGGACACGGCTACCGCACAACAATTGGGGATCACGCAACTGCTTCCGAACGGTCAGCAGACTTCATATTTTTGGGGATCAAACGCCGCACGTATTCAAAATATCACAACCGCCGCGGAGCGCTTTGACGGTGTATTGGTGGCTCCGGGTGAAACGTTTTCGATGGGGCAGGCTCTGGGTGATGTGAGCCTGGATAATGGATTTACCGAAGCGCTCATCATTTACGGTGGACGCACGATCAAGGGCGTGGGCGGCGGCGTCTGTCAAGTCAGCACCACCTTGTTCCGCACCGTGTTCTTTGCCGGCTTCCCCGTGGTGGAGCGAGTCCCACATGCGTATCGCGTTTCATATTATGAAGAGACCTCCAGTGGTGTGAGTGACCCGAAATTGGCGGGACTGGATGCAACCGTCTATTTTCCGCTGGTTGATTTTAAATTCACTAACAATTCCCCTTACTGGATTTTGATGGAGACGAGCGTGGATTTGGGTTCGCGTTCGCTGACTTGGAAATTTTACTCAACCTACGATGGGCGCACGGTAAATTGGAATACAACCGGCCCGCAAAACATCGTCCCGGCGCCCGCCCCGTCCTTCGTTCAAAACTCTGACTTGAAACCGGGTCAGATTAAACAAACAGATTGGGCTGCCAATGGAGCGGACGTGGATGTAACGCGCACGGTCTCAAAAAACGGCGCGGCACTTTTTCAAGATCAATTCCAAACTCATTACCAAGCCTGGCAGGCAGTCTGCGAATATGCGCCCGGCGTTGAGGACCCCCAGAAGTTGGCAGAGCGCAGAGGTATTTGCAAAGCGCCCGCATCCTAGCATGGTAAAATTGCGCCCGGATTGGAGTAAAAATGGTCAGTAAAGATTTGCTTGAAATTTTGCGTTGCCCGAACTGCGTCCGTGAAAAAGATGGACTGCTGAAACTTCACAAGGATGCCTGGCTGATCTGTCAGGATTGCGGCCGCAAGTATCCAATTGTGGATGATATCCCGGTCATGTTGATCGATGAAGGGGATAAGTGGATCAATACGGCGCAGGATAAACTGCCTGTTCCGCCGCCCTCCCAATAACGAGTCTTCCGTGTCTTTCCTGGACGATCTGCTGGCGGACCTGACCAGCGGAGATGAATCTCGTGCCGAAGCTGCCGCGTCAAAACTGGCGCAATTGGGCAACTCTGCGCTCGTTGCGTTAAGAGCTTTGTTGGAATCGTCCAATGCGGATCAGCGTTGGTGGGCGGTTCGGACTCTGGCACAAATTCCTGATGTTGATGCTGGTTTGTTTTTAACCGCACTAAACGACTCTTCGGTAGAAGTCCGTCAAGCCGCGGCACTGGCGCTCGCCGCGCACCCGTTTGAAGAGGCCGCGCCGCTGCTTGTCCGGGCTTTGAACGATGCCGACAGCATGGTCGGGACTCTATCCGCCAATGCGCTCATCGCCATCGGCAAACCGGCTGTGCCCATCCTGCTTAGCGCATTGGAGAGTGCCTCACAATCCGCGCGAATTCAGATGATGCGCATCCTGGCGGAACTGCGAGATCAGCGCGCCATCCCAACTCTGTTGAAGGCCACAGAGTCAGATTCAGCCATGTTGAATTATTGGGCAAATGAAGGCCTCGAACGACTTGGCCTGAATATGATATATATTAAGCCTGAGTAACCTATGAAAAATATCCTGGATACCTTGAAAGATCTCTTGAAAAATATAAAATTCCCGAAAATGCGGAGACTGTCCGTGCGCCAGTTGGTTTTCTGGGGCGTTATGGCGGTTGCAGCCGTCGGGCTGTTTATCTTTGCGCGCAACTTTACGGCCTGTTGGAAATTGACTTCTTTATCTGGCATTCCGCTGCCCACATGTCCGGGCGGAAGCGCGGATTCTGGTGCTGGGGCCCCGGCG
>JAKBYW010000198.1:0-4967 GCA_021840275.1 Chloroflexota bacterium
CCGAGATGTCAACGATCACGCCGGGACCGTTCAAATCTTCCAGCGGAATATCGGCGATGGCGCGGCCGCCGGAGTGGAATGCGCGTTCCCCCACCAAATGCGTGCCGACCGTGTTGCTCCAATTCAGGATCTGGCCGTTCGCGCCTTGTCCGCCGCCATAAGCGCCCGTGACGCGTTTGAAAAAGTGTACTTCAAGCGATTTTTCACCTGGCCAGGGGGGAGTAAAAATACTGCAACCTTGAGTCAGGTCATATAACTTAGCCTCACTCATCATCTTAATGAAACTTTCTCGGTCCATCTTAGCCTCCGTTTTTCTGGGATAGGATTAGAAACCGTATTTATCAGCGAATGCAACAAGCGCATCCTCGAACACGCTCATCGGGGCTGAAACAACACCAGCGCCGACCTGTCCAATTCCTGGATCCTTGTGAGCGACGCCCGTGTTCGCGCGCGGGGCAATCTGTTTTTCGACAACCTTGCGAATATCAATGCCGGTTGGCGTGCCGCGGAAATCAAGGAATGGAATTGTGAAATATTTGTGTTCGGTATATGTGATTTCATACATATCGAGGGTGGTATTAATGGCGTCTTTAGGCGCGCCGCCAATGAATGTGACTAGGGCGGGCGCGGTCGCCATGGCAAAACCACCGATACCGGCAGTCTCCGTGATGACACTGTCGCCAATATCGCGGCAGGCGTCTGATTCTTTGAAACCCGGGAAGTAAAGCGCTTTAACGATTGGGGATTGCGCAGTGAACCATTGGTCTCCCAAGCCGCTGACCTTGATGCCAAAATCAGTGCCGTTGCGAGCCATGATGGTGACGATCGTACTGCCTTCTATATTATGACCGGCGGCGGTCATTGATTTGCAACCAGCCATAACGGGATTGAGAATACTCAAAGCATTCTCGCCGAGGAATTTGATCGTTTCAAAGGCGGTGGCGCTGTCTTCGGCGGTCTTGGCGATGTATGGCGCCAGTTGAGTCGTCCACAAAACAGAGGCGGCGTCAAGGCGGTTATGTCCGTCATCGCCCATGTGAAGCGCTTTGGAGATAATGGCGCGAACATCGATGCCGCCGATTGCTTCCAACGCGGCCTTGATTGTTGGCCCCAGTGTGGATTCCATCCAGCGTAGTTTATCCAAGACATCCTGGCTATAAGCACCCATGCGCAGGACTTTGCCACGACCTTCATTGAGATTGGAGAAACATTTGATCTTGTGGGTCTGGTTCTCAACAACATAGACAAGCATGGAAGGCGAGATCACGCCAGCCATTGGGCCTGTGCACATGTGCTCATGGCAGGGTGAAAACTCGATTTTCCCCGATCTGAGCATCTTCTCTGCTTCTTCGCCATTCTTGGCTTTGCCTTCAAAGATCAAGGCGCCCATCATGGCACCTTTTGTTGGGCCAGACATACGCTCCCAAGTAACAGGAGGACCGGCATGCAGGAGCATGTTTTCATGTATACCCGGTACCACTTCAATCGCCTTTGCCATGGTGGTGGCAATTGGTCGGGCTTCCATCATGCGCTGAGTAGCTTCGGTATTTGCTTTTTCAATATCCATGAGTGTATCCTTTTGGTATGGTTTTTCATATAAACCGGGAGTTAGTCCCGGCTGACTGTCTATCCATCACTCTTTTTTGGATGAACGTTTCCCGATTTCGAATCGGGCGTGCGTCTCTTTCAAAATCTCTTCATACAACGCAAGGTTGCGATCTTCCAAATGATCAAATTTCTGGGGGCTTTTACTTCCCCAAGTCACGTAGCGTAGCGGATCAGGGTCAAGTTTGGCGGCGATAATTTCTTCCGTACCGCGCGCTTGAGCCAATCGCCAGGCGATGGGATTTACGATCATGCTATGGCCGAAGCCAAAATTTCCACAAGCATCCGGCCCCACAATATTACTGGCAACCACATAAACATGATTATCATAGGCGCGGGCGGAATTCGTGATATACCAAATATCATAACTACGTTGGAAAGCGGATGCCCTGACAATAATATCGGCGCCTTTTACTGCCAGCAGACGTGAGAGTTCCGGAAAGTCTCCGTCGTAGCAAATGATCATGCCAATATTTCCGAGGGCTGTCTCGAACACATCCGCTCGATTGCCGACCTCCGCCCAACCGCCCTTATCGCGGCGTTCCCACGGGGCAGGATGGGTTTTGTCATACATCCCAATAATCTCCCCACCAGGGCCAATCAGAATTGCCGAATTGTATACAAAACCACGTTCACCAGCGCGCCGGTAGGAAGGCCAAACAACATGCACGCCCAATTCCTTCGCCGCTTTCTGAATATCGTGAGTTATCCGGCCCGGAGCCTCATCAACCAGGTCCCACAGTTCTTCCGCGCTGAGACCGGTCTCATAACCGGTGGTCACCGTCTCAGGGAATACAACCAATTCAGCGCCATACTCTGCGACTGCCTTTTTTAACCAAACCACTCCCTTGTCCACATTCGCCTGAACGTCATTTGGGGTGATCGCGATTTGCGTAACGGCAACAATAAATTCTTTCATAACTATCCTTTATTCCTCATTCTTTCAAGAATACCCTTAAGTTTTTCATTGCCGCCCGCCGCAGGTCTCCAGTCAACTTGAATCGCCTCGGCGCCTTGGGCGATAAGACTTTCGGTGAAGGATTCCAAACCAACGTTGATGGCAACCAGGGGTTGTTTTATCGTGGAAAGATCAACGTTCACGATTGGATGCCCGGCCGCGCTTGAATCCTTTTTTTCAATGGCTCGCAACAACCGACCGACGAGCCGCGCCGCGACATCGTTGCTGGTCTCGACAACCGCGCCCGCCTCTTTCAACGCTTGAATTTGGTCAGCCATATTTTGCGGATCTTCATCCGTTCCCGAAACGACAGCCACTACTTCGAGATAGCGTCCACCATCTTCTGCAATTTTGCGAGCCTTTGCAATCGCGGGAGCTAACTCGCTGGCCGGGTTTGGATGAGCCCCAAATCCCAAAACGACATCCAGCAGGATAACGGCCACTTGCGGATCGGCAGCTTCTTTTTCCAGCCGCCGGATACGCAGGTCATTGTCCATCATCGGGTGTAAACGACCCACCGTGAACTCATCTTCTCCAAGATCAACGAGGGTATGTTCCTTGCTCACCAAAGAATCCGCCAAACGCAAGTCTTTCTTCAAAGGCGCATTTGAATAAAGCACTGGCAGGTAATCCTTTAAGATGAGTTGCGCCTCATAAGCGAGTGTTCCACCTGAGAAAAGACCCCTTAGATACTTTTGCCCTGCTTTGAATTTTCCGATGTTCAAATCGCCCATCAAGTCTTTATGTTCTGCATTAGACAACTGAACAGCCAGTTCGGCAGTTTCATCAAAAGTCGTAACGAAGGTTACATTATCCATTTTCCGCATGGCGGTTGAATAGCCAATGAAGTTCACAACCACTGGCTTTCCCACCAAACGCGCGGCTTCGATGAGTTCGCCCGCCACTTTGGGTGAAGGCGGTTTGGAAACCAGGACGATCACTTTTGTATCAGGATCGCGGCTCAACAGATCGAGCGCCTGATGGGCGGTGCTGGCATTCACATCCTCGGAAAGATCGCGGCCGCCGGTGCCGAAGGCGTGGGTGAGTCCCCCACCCATTTGGTGGATTCGGACGGAGACTTGTTGCAGGCCGGTTCCCGATGCCGCAACGATGCCGATCGGTCCGCGCCGAACCTTGTTGGCAAATCCCAATCCAATCCCATTGACAATGGCCGTGCCGCAGTCAGGCCCCATTACCAGCAGTCCCTTCCTGGCGGCCTCTTGTTTCAAAGCGATCTCGTCCTTCAATGCGACATTATCGCTGTAAAGGAATACGTGCTTGTTTAATTCCAAAGCCTGACGGGTCACGTCCGCGGCATAGCGCCCCGGAATGGAGATGAGAACCCATTGAGCGGTGGGCAACCTGCTGACTGCGGCTTCCAAACTCTTGGAGCGGTATTCCTGATCCACGCTTCCGCTGCGGCGGGCCG
Organism: Chloroflexota bacterium; assembly: GCA_021840275.1. GTDB lineage: Bacteria > Chloroflexota > Anaerolineae > Anaerolineales > Villigracilaceae > Fen-1038. Next base: position 3,993 of record JAKBYW010000198.1, read on the forward strand.
CAATCAGTTCATCCACTTTCCCAATGGCAGTCTGGGCGGAAGATTCGTCCTTGCCTTTGACCACAATAATCAGATCATTGACTCCCGCCCGTTTGACCTCATCCACAAGCAAATTGCTCTGCGCAAGGACATCCTTATTAGCATCCGTTCCCATCACCACCCCCGCGTCTAAAACACCGGGTTGCTCTGACAGGGAACGTTGCAATTGCATCAGCACTACAGAGTCATAATAAGCGCCAGATCGTATTTCAGTTTTGATGAATGTCATAATCTTTTTCATTCCAAAGTTGTAGTTTCCCGGAAGTTGACATTATATTGCCCCTTTGTTCCGCAATGATGTCACATCTTCGGGTGAGTAATCTAATAGACCCGTAAGCACTTCTTCGGTGTGCTCACCCAACAACGGCGGCGGTCTATGGATTTCTGCCGGGGTTTCGGACAATTTGTAGGGAAAGCCTGTCAGCCGCACCGTACCGGCAGTTGGATGATCAGACTCCAAAGTCATATCGCGCGCCTGTGCCTGGGGATGGGCAAAAACTTGTGGGATTGAATTGATGAGGCCACAGGGAAGACCGCTCTGAATCAGGTCTGCAAGCCAATCGTTGACATCCCGCTGAGAAAAGATGTTATTGAGTTCATCAACCAATGCAACTCGGTTGGCAACCCGATCCCCATTAGTGGCAAAACGGCTGTCGGTTTCCATATCTGAACGGCCAAGCATGCCACATAATAATTTCCATTGTCGCTCATTAGCGGCGCCTAATACGAACCAGCCATCGCGGGCAGAAAATGCCTCGTATGGCGCGAGATTTGGGTGAGCATTACCTAGACGGCGAGGCGGCTCTCCTCCGACCAAATAATTGGAGGCTACGTTGGCGAGGAGTGCGATATGCGAATCGAAAAGGGAGATGTCTATCAGTTGCCCCTCCCCCGTAAGATCGCGGGCATGCAAGGCCGCCAGAATTGCAGTGGCCG
>JAKBYW010000199.1:0-4967 GCA_021840275.1 Chloroflexota bacterium
CGTTGCGATCATCCGTGTTGGCGCGGCAACTGAGACCGAGATGAAGGAAAAGAAGCATCGTGTCGAAGATGCCCTCTCTGCGGCCCGCGCGGCTGTCGAAGAAGGCATCGTCCCCGGCGGCGAAATTTCCCTCATCAACGCCTCCAATAAACTCGATAAAATGGCGAAGGCCACTGAAGACGAAGAAATTCGGGTCGGCATCAACATCGTCAAGAAGGCGCTCGAAGCCCCCATTCGCAAACTCGCTTCCAATGCCGGTCAGGATGGTTCCGTCATCATTGACACCGTCCGCCGCAAAGCTGCGGAATTGAAGAATAAGAACATTGGCTTCAACGTTCTCACCAACGAGTACACCGACATGATCGAAGCCGGCATTATTGACCCGGTCAAGGTTGTGCGCGGCGCGCTCGAGAACGCGGCCTCCATCGCGGCCATGATCCTGACCACGGATGTGCTCATCACCGACCTCCCTGAGAAGGATAAGCCCGCTCCTCAGATGCCGCCCGGTGGCATGGATTACTAAACCGAATGACCCGTGTAGGGGCACAGTGTTGCTGTGCCCCTACAATTTTAAATTGGTATAATCTGGACGATGTTTTTTCACCGCACCCGTACAATTCTGATTCAATTAACTTTGATCCTGGCCCTTGGCCTTTCTGCCTGCGGTTCTTTGTTCGGGACCAAAGCTACGTCTACACCCCTCGGGCCGACCGCTACGCCCGTGCCTCCGACCGCCACCCCCGAACCGATGGCTCTTACCGTCAACGGGGAAGGGATCACTGTCACCGAGTTCAAGGCAGAGCTGGCGCGATATAAATCTGCACAGGCTGCTCTTGGGAAAACTGCCCGCGACACAGACGCAAGCAAAGCTGTCATCGAAGATTTGATCGCGCAGGTTTTGCTGGCGCAGGGCGCAAAGGCCGCGGGCTTCGATCTATCGGAATCCGCTTTACAGTCCCGCGTGGATGCGCTGACAACTCAATTGGGCGGCGCGGGCAAATTATCCGCCTGGGAGTCTGGTCATGGCTATACTGACGAATCCTTCCATGTAGCATTGAAGCGCTCTACGGAAGCGGCCTGGATGCGGGACAAAATCGTGAGCGCGGTTCCAACCACAGCCGATCAAGTCCACGCGCAACAGATTTTGCTTTTCAATTCCGGCGATGCAAATGCGGCGCTTGCTCAATTGAAAGGCGGCGCTGATTTCAATGCGCTTGCTGTACAATACGATCCAACCACACATGGTGATTTGGGCTGGTTCCCGAAAGGGTATCTGCTTGACCAAAAGATCGAGGATGCCGCGTTTAGTTTGCAAGCCGGCCAATTCAGTGATGTGATCCAAACTGATATTGGGTTTCAAATTATCAAGGTGCTTGAGCGTGACCCGCAGCATCCCCTTTCGCCGGACGCATATCTCTCTCAACAGGAACTGGCTTTAAAAAATTGGGTGGCGCAACAGCGCACTCTGGCGGCCGTCGTATTGGCGCCCTAATCTTGGAGTAACGCATGGATAACTTTGAGTTCAAAGATGAACAACCGGTTAAGCGGTCTGGATCACAATTCAGTTTGTGGGATATGCTGTCCATTCTGGTACTGGTTATCACGTTGTGCATCGGCGGTTATTTTGCATTGATCTTCGTCAATCCGAACACGCCTTTGAATCCGCTCCCGCCCCCGCCGACCGCGTTCCTGTTTCCAACGGCGACAATTACTCCGATTCAACCGGAGGCAACCTGGACGGCAACGATAGCCATTACAACACCCACCGCAACGCTTGCTCCGTTGATCACTTTGGAGCCGTCCATCACGCCGGTCCTGCTTGTTCCGCCGACCAAAACGCCCAAGCCGACCAGCACTCCAAAAGCGCCATTCAGCAGTTCGTATAAAAATATTGCCAGCACAACCTATTATCCCGATGCGGGATGCGGCTGGTTTGGTGTCGCTGGAACCGTGGTTGATACCAATAATAGCCCCATCATTGGAATGGTCATTCGTATCAATGGTACTTTGAATGGAACGCCAATCAGCAGGCTCACTGTAAGTAATACTGCTCAAATTCCTTATGGCCCCTCAGGTTTTGAGTTCAAACTTGGAGATACTCCCCAAACGACCACCAAGACACTTTATCTCCAATTGCTTGACCAGGCCGGCCTGCCGCTTTCAGATAATCTTTATATCAATACCTATAGCGATTGCAATAAAAACATGGTCGTGGTACGGTTCAAGAAAAATCCATAGACATTTGAGAATAAAAAACTCGCCGTAATCGGCGAGTTTTTTATTTTTTAAGTTATATGGCCAAGTTCCAACTTTCGTATTTCGGATTCTTTCCGCGCACCACATCATCGAACATCTGACGCAGTTTCGTTGTGATCGGTCCCATCGTTCCAACGCCGACGGGGCGGTTGTCGATTTTTGTAACGGCCACAACCTGCGCTGCGGTGCCGGTCATAAAAAGTTCCTCGCAGATAAATGCCTCGGTGCGGTCAATCGAGCGCTCCACCACTTCAAGTCCGAGCTCGTTGCGAGCCAGTTCGATGATCGAACGGCGCGTGATGCCCTCCAGAATATTATCCGTCACGGGCGGAGTCACCAGCTTGTCATCCCGCAGCATAAAAATATTCATAGCCGAACCTTCCGAGAGATGACCATTCTGGTCGAGCACCAGGGCTTCATCAAACCCAGCGCGGTTGGCATCGGTCTTGATCAATGCCGAGTTTGCGTACGCGCCCGAAACTTTTCCACGCGCGGGGATCATGTTGTCGTCGATTCGTCGCCACGATGAAATTGTTACATGTGCGTTAGTATCATTCTTGACATATTTTTCAAAAGGAATGACAAAGATGCAAAACTCATCTTTCAAGTCATGCAGGCGCACGCCGATGCCCAGGTCTGATTTGTAAAACGACGGGCGGAAATAAATATCCTGTTGCCAGTGATCGGTTCGCAATAGGTCGAGCGTGATCTGGATCAAACTTTCTTCATCGTAACTTGATTGCATTGCCATCATGCGCGCCGAATGAAGCAAACGCCTGTAATGGTCATGAGGACGAAAAACGAAGAGACGTTTCTTCTCTTCGTTCCAATAAGCCCTCATGCCGCCGAATACGGCTGTGCCATACAGAAAGCCATGCGTGGCAATGTTGATCTTTGCCTCCGCAAGCGGGACGATTTTTCCCTCAAAGAATGCGTGCTTCGAGAGATCCACTAGAAACCTCCAAGATTCAGGAAAATGGGGCCAGCTCTTACGAATGAATTATAACCGATAGATTTCGCCTCACTTTCGGACCTTGAAGCGGGCCGCCATTTCTTATCTTTTACTCATTCTGCGAATTGATCCCGTTTTCGCCGCGATGACGAGATTGCTCTTGACAGCCCTCGGAATCTGATTAAAATCTAATTCGATAATTGTCGAATTAGATAGACAGGAATACAAAATGGATGCACAACCTGAAATGTTGGATTTTGTCAAAGCCCTGTCTGACGTGGATCGCCTGCGTATCATCGGCGCTTTGACGCGCGGCCCTGCCACCGTCTCAAGATATTGGCGGCCGTCATGAGCGAAGAACTGGTTGATTTCTACAAGGCCTTGGCGGATTCCAATCGTTTGAAAATTGTCGGCCTGCTTGCGAATCGCGCCTACAGTGTGGAGGAGCTGGCTGCGCTACTGGAGCTTAAGCCCTCGACCGTTTCGCATCACCTCGCCAAGCTGGCTCAAGTTGGCCTCGTTAGCGCGAAGACGGAAAGTTATTACAACGTCTATCGTCTCGAAGAAAAAGCGCTCGAGGAAAAGACGCGGCGACTGCTCTCGCGCGAAGATTTCCAATCTGTTGCGGCAGGCGTGGACGTTGACGCGTATGACCGCAAAGTCGTGGCCGATTACAGGCGCAGAGATGGAAGTTTAAAAACGATCCCGGCGCAAAGAAAAAAGCTGGAAGCGGTTTTACGTCACGTGGTTGAAGCGTTTGAACCGGGCAAACGTTACAGCGAAAAACAAGTCAATAAAATTCTTTCCGGCTTTCATGAAGATACGGCCAGCTTGCGCCGCGAATTGGTCGGATACGGATTGATGAAGCGTGAAGGCGGGGGCGGAGATTATTGGAGAGTTGAATCGTAGGGGCAACATAACGTTGCCCCTATTTTGTTCGTGACTGAATTGAAAATGATTCGTTTCCGCCAAGCGGTGAATTCAATGGCTCCACATCCAACTGCATGATTTTGCTGTTGGCGAAAAAGCCAAAGGTGAAGGCGGTGGCCTCACCCGCTTTTTTACCAGGGACAGGCATCAGACGCGCAGTCAGCGGCTTGTCGAGACGAAGCGCGAGGGCGGAAAGATCGAGAAGTAAAGGAATGATCTGCTCGACGGTTGTGTCGCCGGGCAGCGGCACAGTATCCAATCCGGTACCGCAAACGGTTGAGTAAAGCAAAAGATCTTTGATAGTCAGTGTGCCTTCGGCGGCGCGTTGTGCCAAGACCGAATCTTCGAGCACGGGTTGCATGAAACCGCTGAAGCCGGTGTGCGGAAAATCGGCGCGGTCGACAGCCTCGGTCAGGAGCGCCGCGGCGGCCAGCGAACCGTGCAGTCCAATTTTTGGAACGCCCATTTTTTCGACCGCATTGCCGAGGGAATGAGCGCGGTCGGGGAAAGGCGCTAGGGAAAAATCAATGCCGCCGAAATGGATATTCGATAATTCGGTATTCGCTATTCGAGCAATCACTTTGCCGTGTTTTGTGATTTCGGAAATTAATTTTTGCCTTCCTTCATCCACCGTCAACGGTCTATCGCCTACGGTCGAAAACGCTTCTACTGCCAAATCGGCCGCCTCGGTTGCGATTGCAAATGCGGGTTGATCGTTGTTGTGATACGCGGCGGGGAAAAATGGCGCGCCTGCCTTGACGTTTGCCAGCGCGGCAAAACGCAGATTGGCCAGGCCGTTCGGGTCGAGCGGCGCAGACTTGACGATGAA